>CAIZGA010000197.1 GCA_903932385.1 uncultured Acidobacteriota bacterium | reverse complement strand
CCGAGCAAACGCGCCGCCATCAGTTTGTCGCCATTCAACTGCCGAATGGTGTTTAGAATCGCCTGCTTCTCCATTTCGGCAATCGTCACCACACTGCCCGAAAGCTGTCCGGCTTCCTGCGTCGTCGCCGGAACTGGATGCATGGTCAGCGGTCTGCTCTGCCGGCGATACTCCTGCAGTTGCGTCGGCAGGTCCGCCATATTCAAAATTGGCCCGGAAGAAAGTGCACAGGCGCGCTCGATGGAGTTGTCCAACTCGCGGACATTTCCCGGCCAGCTGTATTCAATCATCGTGCGCAAAGCTTCGTCAGATAGCGTGTAGGCAATGCCGTTCTGCCGCCGCATCCGCTCCAGAAAGTGCGCCGCCAACAAAGGTATGTCCTGCTTGCGATCGCGCAGCGGTGGAATTTTCAGGTTGACGACATTGAGCCGGTAGAAGAGGTCTTTGCGGAAGCGGCCTTGCTCGGCCATAGTGGCCAGATCGCGATTGGTGGCCGCCAGGATGCGCGCATTAATCGGCACCGCCTGCGTTGCACCCACAGGGCGGACTTCTTTTTCCTGCAATGCGCGAAGTAATTTGGCCTGCAGATCCAGCGGTAGTTCGCCAATTTCATCCAGAAAAACCGTGCCACCCTCGGCCGCCGCCAGCAAACCTTCCTTGCTACGGTTGGCGCCGGTAAAGGCCCCCTTCACATAGCCGAAGAGTTCGCTTTCAATCAGCGTCGGCACCAGCGATCCGCAATCCACCGGAATAAACGGCTTGCTCGCATTGGGCCCGTGGCTGTGGATGGCCTGCGCCACCATCTCCTTGCCGGTTCCGCTCTCGCCTAGAATCAGCACCGGATGCGTGGAAAACGACACTTTGGAGAGAATGCGGTAGAGCTTCTCCATCTCCGGCGTGCGGCCGATAATCTGGCCCATGCCCTGATGGGTGCGCAGCCGCTCACGCAAACGACGGCTTTCAATGTCAAAATGACGTCGCTGTGCGGTACGCTCCAGCACGTCCTTCAACTCATCCATAGCGAAGGGTTTGGTCAGGTAGTCGCCGGCTCCGGTACGCATCGCCTCCACGGCGGAGGATACCGTGGCATAGGCCGTCATCACCACCACCATTGCTTCGGGGTACTGAGAGCGGACTGTATCCAGCACCTGCTGCCCGTTGCCACCGCCCGGCAGGCGCATATCCAGCAGCAGGATATCCACCGCATACTGCGCCAGTGTGCGCTCCGCCGCTACCACGGTATCGGCTTCCAGTACGGAAAATCCCATGGTGCGCGCAATCTCGCAGCAGGCATGGCGAACAGCATTGTCGTCATCCACCACCAGCAACGTCAGCGGAGAACGTGCATCCTCAGTTGCAACAGAATGGTTCAAAGTCAAAGAAGAACCGGCATTGTCAGTCATACAGCTCCCATTGTTCGTTGTGCTCAACATGTGGCACGCCCCTTGGCCGCGCAGGCACCCGCTACGGCTTTGCGGGGACGTCTGTTGCGGACTCCGGGACCTGCCGTAGAAGAACTACGGGGCACCAGTTGCAGTGTTCTGCTGGTTCCCGACATCGTAGCATGAGCTTCCCCCACCGCGGCGGCAGATGCTCTCTGCTCTGCAGAGGTTTCGCAGATTGCTGCTGTCAGCGGCAGCAAAATTTCAAATCGTGTTCCGGTACATATCTCGCGCCCTACCGCCGCGCTCAGAATGCGGATTTCACCACCGGCAGATGTCACCAGTTCGCGCACAATCTTCAATCCCAACCCGCGCACCCGGCCATCGCGCCCCCGCGGCACTGAATATTTTTGTAATCCTGCCCTGTTATGTTGTTGATTGAACGCAGAGACCAGCGCCGCCGGCATGCCGCTACCCGTATCCTGCACGGTCAGCAGGACTACCGGTTGACCTGCAGCTACACTCTGCGTGGAATCCATCGACCACTGCGCGGTGATGCGCAGCCGCCCGCCCTGCGGCATGGCTTCACGCGCATTCACCGTCAGGTTCACCAGCACACGCAGCAGCGACTCCTCGCTGAATGCCACTTCAACGCCATCGCCCAGCCGCGATTCCACCTCAACACACAGAGCATCTCCGGCCAACACCTGCAGCATCTCATGCGAATTTGCCAGCAGGCGCGAGATGGAGACAGCAGGCGCGATCACGCTCTCCAACTCATGGTTGCGGCCATTCGTATTGCTACTTTGATTCGCATATCTGCGAATCTCCGTATGGCCGTGATTGGGGATATCAAATGGGATATCAAAAGGGATGTCAACGGTTGATGTCGGCCGATGTTCCGTAGGCAACATCAGGCGCTCCACCAGGCTGCCGCTGCGCCGCGCCAACTGCTGCAGTTCATCCAGATAGTGTCTGTATTCGCCGCTGACAACGCCGGGCCGCGACATCAGGTCGCAGTACAGCCCAACCGCCGCCAGTAGATTGCGGGCATCATGCGCCAATCCTTCCCGCTCGGCAACACCCAGCCATGCGTTGCTGCCAATCGATTCCGAAAACCTATCGGCAACGTCTCTCTCACTCAAACACCCAGCTACGCCATCAACGATGGCACCATTCGGCAGGCCTGCAAAGGCCTCCTCACTCCCCTGTGTCCGCATCAACATACCCCCAGCAATTGCGTACCACGGCAGATTTTCGTTAGCAGTTCCTGCAAATAACATTTGTTGCAAAGTTACTTTTCATTTCCAGACACACCCGCTACTTTCGTCACCAGAATCCAGCCCAGAAACTCAGCATGGCAGGACTGGAATTTCCAGTGCGACTGAAAGATTGAAGTCATGCCTCAAGCTGCAATATGACTTCTGTGACCACTTCCAGTACGTTCGTAACGTAGCCGATGCCATTTCTGTATTCACGTTGAGTTCCAAACTGGAAAACAACAAGCAGCTTATTGATTAGAAAAGTCTTAGGCTCAATG
>CAIZGA010000196.1 GCA_903932385.1 uncultured Acidobacteriota bacterium | reverse complement strand
GGTCCTCAGTGAATTCGCCTTCGCCCACATAGCCGCGTATGCCGCCATGCTGGTCGTCGGTGGAGAAGCGCGCGAAGCTCATGCTGCCGGACTTCACGCGGCCGTCCATCGTGCCGAAGGTGCTCTCCTTGCCCACGGTGCCGGCGATAATCTGCTGGAAATCCATCTTCACTTCGCGGAAGAAATGTTTGGGCAGGTTGGAACAGTGGAAGCATACGGCCTTGTCGGGGTCCGCACCGTAGTTGTTGTTCCAGTCCAACAGCGCGCTGGGCGTTTCCGACGCGAGCGCTAGTGCATACATGCTGATGGTGCCGGCCACATCGGTTTCGCATGCGCTGGAAAAAAGATTTTCGCTCATCATGCTCATCACCGTGCAGGGAACAATGCCAAGAAATTCTTCCATGGAGGTCCAACACTGAATTGCGCTCACGGTGAGGTCGGAGCCCTTCATCCAACCATCAATCACGGCGGAAAGTTTTGCCATTTTCAACAATGCCGGTTCGGGAATGCCTTTGGTCGCGACGTATTTCTGAATGGCTGCAAGTTTTTGCTGCACGGCATCGTCGGCATCTTTCAGGCGCGTGATGCGGCCCATCACTTCTGAGAGGTCGAGCGTTTCTACGGTGATACCCGAACCTTCAAGCAGCTTTTCCGAATAGCGCACGGTGTTGAAGGCAGTGGGGCGCGCGCCAATCGCGCCGATGCGAAGGTTCTTCAATCCGCCGACGATGCGGCAGATGGCGGCAAACCATTCCAGGTCGGCTTTGAATTCGGCGGAGTCCGGCGCTTCAGTATGCAGCCGCGTCAGCGAGTAGGGAATCCGATACTGCTGCAGGTTATTGCAGACCGACATCTTGCCGCAGAAGCTATCGCGGCGGTGCGCGATGGTCATCTTACCGGCGTTGTCGGGCGTGGCCTGGATGAGCACCGGCACACGCAAATCGGCCAGACGCAGTGTATCTGCCACGGCGCGTTCATCGCCAAAGTTCGGCAGCGTCACAATCACGCCGTCAATTTCTGCTGCGTGTTTTTTGAAAAGTTCCGCGCACTTCTTCGCGTCGGAGTAAGTTTCCACCGCGCCGTACTTGGTGTCATTCTCGCCGAGAACAACCGGGGTGATGCCGGCCAATTTTAGCGCAGCGATCATTTCTTCGCGGCCGGTCTTGGCCAGATGGTCGGGAAAAAATCCGCGGTTGCCGACAATCACGCCCAGGGTCATTTTCTTGCTCATGGCAGTGCAACTCCTTTTCGTCTCTGCGCATGATTGTACCGAGGCTGCAATAGTGCCGTCATGTTGCAGGGCAAGTTCGCGCACGAAGTGGCTGGCGCACTACGCCTTGCCGGGGCGGAATCGCAGCGTGTAGAAGGCGCCGAAGGCCGTCATCAACATGCCCCACCAGAAGGTGGAGTGGTACTGCGATAGATGCACAACGTTCGGGTCCAGCGGGTGCGGAAATTCCCAGAGGCCGGTGACGAACAGCACCAGCCCATAGGCCAGCGTGAGTACGCCGACAAAAAACCAGATGGAGATTGATTTCGATTTCGCCATGAATATCACCTTCGCGTTGGTTGTGTGCGCCGTGTGCTACCAGAAAATTATGTTGAGAATCACCAGGCCGATGGCAACCAGTGCTGCCCAGAAAATCGGCCGCTGATAGAACGGCAGATGACCTTCGCTGGGCAACTTGGTGGCACCGTATACCAGGCCGTCGAGTTCCTCCACCGGCTTGGGGGCGGTCATCAGGCTGACGACAACCGTCACGATGACGCAGATGCTCCACGACCACATGGCGCGGTAAATGTTTTCCGACATTGCCTGCACCTTGCCGATAATCTGCGGCGTGGCGCTGGGTTGCAGAATCATAAAGCGGATGTTCATCGGGTTCACCTTCACCCACGCCCAAAGGCTGATGGAGGAAACGGTACCCGCCAGCAATCCCCAGAAGCCGCCTTGCTTGGTGGCGCGCTTCCACAGCATGCCGAGGATGACGGTGCCGAAGAGCGGCGCGATGAAGAAGCTGAAGAGCGCCTGCACG
>CAIZGA010000195.1 GCA_903932385.1 uncultured Acidobacteriota bacterium | reverse complement strand
TCGCCCGGGCGCGGGTCCCAATTGCGCCAGCTGGATGGATCCGTATCCGCGGCAGGAGACATGGCGCTTTCGCCATTTGCGTTGGCTGCAGCGACTGCGTATTCATACACTAGCTGGTGTGGTGCATACGGATCCGCTCCAGGAATTTTATTGCAGGCAACGATGCCGGAGCGCTTGTCGACATAGTTGCGGGCAACGCCACGATACAGCAACGAATATTGCCTACTACCTTTCGTGCGTGTGTACAGCTTGTATTCTCCTGCGCCGAGAACTTCTCCCCAAGTCACAGTTGCTCTGCCGTCGGCGAGGTCAACATGCAAGCCATCCGGCACGGGCGGGGCCTGATCGGATACATACAGGGGATACTCCGCGCTGGGAGAACTTTCGTGGACACTGTTGATAGCGATGGCGCGAAGGTGCACTTTCTGATCATTTTTCAATCCAACAACATCCAACAATGGCTGGCTAGCGTTCGCGGCGGAGCTCCAAGTGGCTCCATTGTCTGCGCTGACTTCCACGCGATACTGAGTGGCGGATGCAACTGGTGTGAGTATGACACGCGCTCCCGCGGAATGATTTTCAGTGCGGAGAATGCATGGCGCAATCGGTTCGGGTAGTGATTCGGTCATTTCCCAGCGATGCTGGCCTTGCGGCAGCGTAACAATCATTTCACTTCTTACGCGTTGAGTATGCTGGGCTTCGCCGTCAATATAGAGTACGACCTTGTCTGAAAGCGAAGGCACCGTGATTTTCACGCTCGATGCCGTGGGTGCATAGTACTGCCCAGCAATTGGCTTTCCATACACAACAATGCCGCTGATGCCAACTTCCGTATCTTCCGTGGTGATGGCGATTCCCTGCACTGCAATGTGAGTGCCGTGGAAGAGTGCGAATTCAATAGACGTATTTTTCGTGCGGATAATTCCTGCGGTGCCGTGGAAGCTATTCGTTGCTTCTGAAAATTCCACCGGTGTTGGGTTGCGAAAGACAAGATCGTCGATACCGGGAGCTTTTACGCGGCAGCCGAAGGGCTCGGCTTTCACGTCGACATCCTTGCGATGCGTGACAAGCGCCATGGAATCGCCTTCGCCGTCGAACCAGATTCCAGTGCTGGCTGCAGTTTTAATTTCCGTGCGATTGGTGTTTCTTGCACTGCCGCCTTCTCCGCGCACAATTTTGATGGTAGGCATTTCATCGCCGGCGCGCACAAACCACGAGAGGCGATGAATCAGAGCAGGATTCAAGACGGCATCGTAGACGACAAAATATTCAGCCCCTGCCATCAGCAGAGAGCGACTCAGATATTCAGGTGAAGAGTACGGCGTGTCCGTCTGTCGCGGGACGAGTTCAGCAAACTGCCCCATACCCAAGTTGTAGAACGGACGAGACAATGTATTCATTCCGATGGAACGGAAGACTCCGTTTTTGAAAACGCCAAAGCTGGTGCAGAAATCCGTGTCCTGGTCCGAACGGTCCCCGACATCTTCTGCCGAGTTGCTGCTGTAGGCTTTGCCGTTGGCGAAATAATAGATAACACCGCAACCGCCTTCGCCAGCGGTGCCCCAGCGATAGTTCGGCCCCTGATCAATTTGCTGCAGATGGATGGATACTTCATCCGGCGTTTCGACAGCGGAACGCAACACGATTCCATAGCCGGTAAATTTTCTGCTCTGCAATAGCGGCTTGGTGCCGAGATTATCTTTCGTCTTGAACATGGCATTCCATGGGCCATCATCATCGATTTTGGTTTCCATGTCCTGATTGGTCGGTCGCGCAGCCCACATTGCATGCTCAGCAATGAGCGGCGAATAGCGTTGCAGGCAGGTTCCGAAATACCATAAGGAGCGCGGTGGAATGCGACGTTCAGAGTGCGCGCCCTGCGGCGGATGAATGCGTGCAGGCGCATGGTTCGGCGGTACAGCGCCCCATTCGTGACCATCGTCCAGCGTTTGCAAATCGTGATACGCCTTGGCCGATTCACCGGCGAAGGGTGCACTGAGCGCGCCAACCAGCCAGTCTGCCACGCCGGCCAATTGCGGAGTGAGAAAGCGCTCGCGGCCATCGTAGTTGCGCAGCAGGAAATCTGTACGCAACGATGGACGCAGAAATGCCCACACATAAGTGCCGAGATTTTCAGTCCATCGGCCACCATCCGCGTTCCAACTTTTTACATCGGGCCGCGTGTTGTAGCGCGTGTTGAGCTCGACAGCTTTCTGCCACAGGTCCGCCCATTGCGCCGCCATGGGATGCTCCGGAAAAAGAAAAGCCATGGCTGCGGGAGTGGCTTTTACATCGGCAAGAAAATTCGGATGCCCGCTGAGCATCGGCACCAGAGGCATAAAATCTTCGCCGGCGTGTATGTACGCGACGAAGAGATACATCGCAGTGAGCCGCTTACGCTGGCGATCCGTCATGCTCGAAGAGAGTCGGTTGAAGGCGTCAATCCATCCGCCTTGAATCTGGCGGCTGGGGACAGGGCTGAAGTTCGCAACACTGCGTCCGGGGATGGGACCAACGCCGCCATTTTCACGAGTGCCCAGCAGCGGCAGCGTACCGATGTATTCCGAAGTCAGCACGCGGGTTTCAAGGTCTGCCGGATTCTTCACGCCGCTCACGGAAAAAATAACTGGTGCGCGTTTCGCAGTGTCGGGATATTCCAGTATCCAGTCTTTGAAATTATTCAGGTCGAGTGTGTTGTATCGGTTCTGCAGAAACATTGCATACGAGGTGAAAGCTCGTCCGCCTTTGTAGGTGAAGCCATCTTTCTCAATCGGTTGCGCTGCCTTGTCTAAATCGCGCTGAGCCTGCTTGTCTTTTTCGTGGTCATAAAAGCCAATGCAGGTGGAGCGGCTACCGCGGGCAATGGGAAACTGCCAGAGGAAGCGGTCATTCTGATGTATGAAACGGATTTGCTGGGGCTCGCCTTCGGTGTGATTGGCATACTCGTGGTCCTGCCATTCCGTCGGCTTGTCGATGAAGATACACATAGCATCGTTGGATTTTTCATCCCAGAAATTTGCCGAGGTGTCCGTATGCAACGCAGACCACGTCTGGTATACGCCGATATTGAACGGCAATTGGCCGGTAGGAATTCTGTCACCACCGATTACAAAATAAAACGGCGCGTCAATTTTTTCCCACGGGTATTCGTCATACTTTAAAACTTTCGGCGGCAGCGGCGTTGGGTGGTTCGGTGCCTGACGATGCGTAACATGGAAACCGGTCCAGTTGCATTCGTAGACTCCGCGAACCCCGGGCAACATGCCTTCCATATTTTCCTGCAGGCGGACGAAATCAAATCCGCTGATGCAATGAACATGCGCGACATAGGTGGAACCGCCGTGCAGTTCATAGCTGATTTTGTAGCTGATGAAAAGCGGGCCCTGCTCAACACGCGTGGTTGTAACTCGCACGACGCGGTCCTTCTCAACTTTAAATGTTGAGGATCCAATCCACTTTCCATTGCGCGAGAATTGTTGAATCGGGCCGGGCGCATCGCCGGAGACCAGTTGTGTGGCTGGGATGCGGACGCGCACTACGCCGGAATCGAGAATGATGCTGTTGCCGTCACGCTGTTCTGAAACCTGCGGCTTGATAGTGTTGGGCGCAGCGGCCATCGTAAGTTCAAACTCGCGATGGCCACCACTTGGCAGATCAGAAAAGAAATTCAGTGT
>CAIZGA010000194.1 GCA_903932385.1 uncultured Acidobacteriota bacterium | reverse complement strand
TGGCCCAGCAAAACGGCATGAGTGTCTCCCACCAGACGCTGGTTGAACTCGGCGACACTATCGGCAACTCGTACCCCGTGCTGAAGGGACTCAATCCCGGCGATCAGGTCATCGTCTCTGGCATTCAGTTTCTGGCTGAAGGCGTTCCCGTTCAACCCATCCACCCGTAGAGGAAAGGACGTCGCGTGTTTGTAGAATTTTTTATACGGCGCCCGATTTTTGCCTCGGTCTGCGCCCTGCTGATTATCCTTGCCGGCGCGGTATCGATTCCCACGCTGCCCATCTCGCTATATCCGAACCTGGCACCGCCGATTGTGACTGTATCCAGCACCTATATCGGCGCCAATGCGGAAGAAGTCGAGAAGGACGTCACCACAATTCTCGAAGAGCAGATCAATGGCGTGGAAGGCATGCGCTACATCAGTTCCAACAGCGCCAATGACGGTTCCAGCACTATCAGCATCACCTTCCGTACCGGTTATGACCTGAACGTCGCCGCTGTGGACGTGCAGAACCGCGTTGCCGCCGTGCAGGGACGTTTGCCGCAAGCAGTCATCAACTCCGGCATTGTGATTCTGAAGGCGAACCCGAACTTCGTCTTTGCCGCCGGCTTCTACGCGGAAAATAATCGCTACAGCCAGGCCTTCATCAGCAACTACATTGACGTCTATGTGAAGGACGCCATCAAGCGCGTGCCTGGCGTTGGTGATGCCCTCATCTTCGGCGAACGCAAATATGCCATGCGCCTCTGGCTCGATCCCGCCAAGCTTGCCGCACGCAGCCTGACGGCCACCGATGTTCTATCTGCCCTGCAGGAGCAGAATGTAGCCATCCCTTCCGGTCAGCTCGGCCAGCCGCCGTCAGACCCCGGACAGAGCTATCAGATTTCCCTGCACGCAGTCGGGCGACTCAGCACACCGGAAGAGTTCGGCAACATCATCATCAAGCAGACCCCCAATGGCATTGTTCTGTTCAAGGATGTGGGTCGCGCGGAAATCGGTGCAGAAAGTTATACCCAGGACCTGAAATTCAGTGGCATGCCCGCCATCGGTCTCGGCGTGCAGCAACTATCGAGTGCCAACGCTCTTGATGTTGATCGTCAGGCAAAGGCGGCGTTGGTTGAACTCTCCAAGCGCTTTCCGCCGGGCCTGAAATATGTTGTCGCTTTCGACACGACCACTGTCGTCGGTGACTCTATCCGCGAAGTGCTCAACACACTTATCGTCGCGATTCTGATTGTTATCGCTGTCATCTTTCTTTTCCTGCTGGATTGGCGAGCGACCATTATTCCCGCCGTCACCATTCCCGTCTCATTGATTGGCGCATTCGCATTCGTCAAACTTTTCGGATTCTCCATTAACTCGCTCACTCTCTTCGGCATCACGCTGGCCACCGGCCTGGTGGTGGATGATGCCATCGTCGTCATTGAGAATGTGCAGCGGCACATCAGCCATGACCACTCCGACCCGCATCGTGCCACTTCAGCAGCCATGAAGGAAGTCACCGGCGCGGTCATTGCAACTTCGCTTGTACTGATTGCGGTCTTCCTGCCGGTCGCCTTCTTCCCCGGAACCACGGGCATTCTCTACAAGCAGTTTTCGCTCACCATCGCCTTCTCCATCGCCATCTCGGCCTTCAACGCGCTCACACTTTCTCCCGCGCTCTCTGCTCTGTTGCTACGCGGAGAAGAAGCCAAGCTACATCTGTTGGATTGGACCGGCGTGCCTGTCATCGCAAACGGCTATGCGCGTTTTGCAGGCGCAGTGGATGCAGCCATACACGGACTCTCCGCTGCATATGGCCGCGTCATTCATTCGGTTGTGCGCCTGCGTTATGTAATGCTGGTTGTCTTCCTCATCGGCCTGGGCGCCACAGCGTTTGAGTACACCCATGTGCCCAGTGCCTTCATTCCGAATGAAGACCAGGGCTACTTGATGATTGTTGTGCTGGCGCCGCAAGGCTCCTCGCTGGGTCACACAGTTCAGGTGGCAGACGCAGCGCAGGCCACGCTACGTAATAATCCAGACATCGTCGGTTCCTTCTCCGTCATGGGATTCAGTTTCACCGGCGGCAGCGCATCCAACTCCGGCATCATCTTTGTTGCGCTGCGCCCTTCGCAGGAACGTCGCGGTAAAGGCCACGCTGCCAACGAAATTGTTCAAGCCATCTCGGGCCCGGTCTTCGGCGCGGCCATGCAGGCCGGCGGCATCGCTCAGGTTTTCCAACCGCCCGCGGTACAAGGCATCGGCAGCTTCGGCGGCTTCCAGTTTGAACTGCAGGGTGACCCCAGCCGTAATTCGCTGGCCGACCTCGATACCGTGGCCCACAAAATTGTCGGCGCAGGCAATGCCAGCAAAGACCTCACCGGGCTCTTCACCAGCTTCACCTCCAATGATCCGCAACTGCTGCTGACCATTGACCGCGAAAAAGCCAAGGCGATGAATGTTCCCATCGGACAGATTGCCGACACGCTCAATGTC
>CAIZGA010000193.1 GCA_903932385.1 uncultured Acidobacteriota bacterium | reverse complement strand
CCCCAGCGTTTGATAACCTCGAACATGCTGGGGTTCGTACCTTATCCCAGCCTACAAGCGGGAGCGGAGCCGGAGTGATTCCAAAAAGCTTCATTCAGGATTTGCTCAACCGCCTCGATATCGTGGACGTAATCGAGCGTTACGTCCCACTGAAAAAGGCAGGTGCCAATTACGTGGCCTGCTGCCCTTTCCATAACGAAAAATCCCCTTCTTTCACCGTCAGCCAAAGCAAACAGTTTTACCATTGCTTCGGCTGCGGTGCGCATGGCACCGCAATCGGGTTTGCCATGGAACACGCCGGACTAAGCTTCGTTGATGCGGTGGAAGAGTTGGCGCGTGGCATCGGCGTGACAGTGCCGCACGAGGCTACGACGCAGGTTCAGCACAAGGTTGCACCCGATTTGTACGAGGTGATGCAATCCGCCACGCGTTATTACCGCGACCAACTCAAGCAATCGCCGCGTGCCATAGAGTACCTTAAGCGGCGCGGTCTCTCCGGTGAAATCGCGGCAAAATTCGGGGTGGGCTATGCGCCGGACGGCTGGCAGAATCTGGAGAGCATTTTCCTGAATTATCAGGATGCAAGTTTGCTGGAAACCGGGCTCGTAATCGAGAACGGCGAAGGCAAGCGCTACGACCGTTTCCGCGACCGCATCATGTTTCCCATTATCAATGTGCGCGGACAGGTCATCGGCTTCGGCGGAAGGGTGCTGGACAAGGGAGAGCCCAAGTATCTCAACTCGCCCGAGACGCCGCTGTTTGACAAGGGGCGTGAATTGTACGGATTGTTTCAGGCGCAAAAAGCCATTCGCGCCGAGAAAATGGCGCTGGTGGTGGAAGGCTATATGGATGTGGTGGCACTGGCGCAACTCGGGGTCGAATACGCGGTCGCCACGCTGGGTACAGCGACCACGCCGTTCCACATTCAGAAGCTGCTGCGCCTGACCGAACAGGTGGTGTTCTGCTTCGATGGCGACCTTGCCGGGCGCCGTGCCGCATGGCGGGCACTGGAGAATGCACTACCTCAATTGCAGGATGGCAAACAGTTACGTTTTTTATTTCTGCCGCCGGAGCATGATCCCGACAGTTATATTCGCGAACATGGCAAGGAGGCCTTTGAACACTTGCTCGGCGAAGAGGCGTTACCGCTGTCCGGCTATTTGTTGCGTGAACTATCCTCACAGGTTGACCTGAAAACGCAGGAGGGGCGCAGCGCCTTGCTGGAACACGCAAAACCCTTGCTGACTGCCATCACGGCACCCACCACCGCACTGATGTTGCGCAAGGAGGTGGCGGCTCTGGCGGGCATTACCCAAACCGAACTGGAGGGCTTGTACGCCATTAAACCGGTCGGCGCACCCATGCGCCGCGTGCCGCAAAAGGCACCGCGCAACGGATTCCCCGGTTTGCGCGCATTGCTGCGTTGCCTGCTGGCAAAACCTGAACTGGCACGTGACCTGCCTGTCGAATGGAGCGTGGAAGGCAGCGAAGCAGCAACTGTGACGGCACTGGTCGAGTATCTGCGCGAGCAGGATTTTTTAGCCGGCACCGCTGCCATCATCCAGCAATTTCAAGGTACGCCGCATGAAGCAGTGCT
>CAIZGA010000192.1 GCA_903932385.1 uncultured Acidobacteriota bacterium | reverse complement strand
GGTGCAGGCTCGGGCGTAGGCACCGCTTTCGACGGTGGCATGGGTGGCGAGCACGATAACGTCGCCGGATTGGCTGGCGGCACGCGCACCGGCGGCACCCGGGGCGACGACGCCGAGGACGGGCACGGTGGCCGAGGCTTGCAGGGAGTCGAGCGCGAGGGCGCTGGCGGTGTTGCAGGCTATGACGATGAGGTCCGCACCGCGCGACTGTAGCAGGTTGGCGCTGAGGGTGGCGTAGCGGACGACCGTCTCCTGCGATTTGGAGCCGTAGGGCAGGCGGGCCGTGTCTCCGAGATAGAGGAAGCGCGCGCCGGGTGCGAGCGGCAACAGGGCGCGGAGGACGGTGAGGCCGCCGACGCCGGAATCAAAAACGCCGATGGTGAAGGGCCGCGATTGTTTCGCGGGCGGCTTCGGGTGGGTGGCGGTTTGCTTTTTTGCTGGGCTCATTTGGATGCGGGCGGCGTTACGGGCATGCCGCTGGTGAGGTAGACGTGGGTGAGGTCGGCGTGACCGGCGAGTGTGTCGCGCTGTTGACCGTCGACGAGGAAACGCACCTGCGCGATGCCGGGCATGTTGTCATGCAGGGTGGCGGCGATGGAGAGCAGAGTGAGCGACTCGACCGCGATGCCGGAGGGGTGGGCATCGACAAAACCGCCGTGCAGATTGACGACGGCCATTTGCGTGCCGGTGGAGTGGCCGCGCTCATCGGAAATATCGAGGAGGAAAACTTCATCGACGGCGGCGCCGCCATGGAGCGGATGCGGCGATTGCGGCTGGCCGTATTCATCCATCAAACGCTCGAGCAGGGCGCGGACGCGGGCGTGGCTTTCTGCGGGCAGAGTCATGGTGGCCTGCAGGGGCGTGATGGAGCCGTCGGCATCGCTGGCGATTTCGAGAGTGACGGGCTCGGCGGGTGCGTCATTGGGCGCGGAGATGGGATAGGCGTCGGCGGCATCGGCGAGGCGGCGTTCGGCGCGTTCGCGCATGTAGAGCAGCGAGGCGGCCATGACGAGCGAACCGGCGAGCAGCGACCACAACAGAATCCGTTGCCAGAGCGACATGGTCTGCATCAGCGCTTGCCTCCTGCATCGGCGTGCGCGGGATTGAGGGAGTCATCCATTTGCGGCGCGCCGGTGGAGTGGCTGCGCCATTGCTGCAACGACCAGGCGAGGGTGCGGGCGACGCGATCGATTGAGTCGGGCGAGTCGGCCTCTTTGCGGTCGTGCGGATCTTTGGCGTTGAGCGGAGCGACTTCAACAGCGACGGCGGCGCAGGTAAGGCTGTCCATCGGGCGGAGATAGGTGCGGCCCAGCGTGACGGGGATGGCGTTGCGGCCGGTGAGTGCGCTGAAGGCGGCGTTGATTTCCGCAGCGAGAGCGATGGAACGCGTGATGCTGCCGGCCTGCGCTGTCTCCCACGGCGTGAAGCTGCGATGCGGTGCGGTTGCGTCGGCGGGGGCGAGGGAGCTATTGAAGAGATGAATGCCGCTGCCGCTTGATGTGGCGTGCAGCAACAGGCAGGCCTGCGCGTGGGCGCGGTTGGCGAGGGCGGCGCGTTGCGTGTCCGAGAGGTCCGCATCGGAATTGCGCGTCATGATGACGGTGAAGCCGCGTTCTTCGAGAAGATTGCGCAGGCGGTTGGCGAGCGCGAGGGTGACATCTTTTTCCGTGGCTCCGTCGCTGAGATGTGCGCCGGAGTCGGCACCGCCGTGGGCTGGGTCGAGCACGACGACGAAAGCGGCGGCGGGAGATGGCCGGGTCTGCGTGTGAAGAATTTGCGACGAGAACAAGAACGCAAGCAACAACACATAAGACCAACAGAAAAAAACAAAGGGCCGACGGAAAAAATTCCGCGCGGCCCCTGTTGGATATGGAGGAAGGTTAGTCGAGTGCATACAGCACAAGCCCGCTGAGCAGCTTGGGATAAAAGTCGGTGGACTTCTGCGGCATGACTTCGCGCGCGAAGGCAACGTCCTTCAACTGGTCGAGCGTGCAGGGGTTGATGAGGAAAGCGACATCGGCTTCGCCGGCCTCCACCTGCGAGATGCACTCGGAAGCCTCGCGAAGGTAGCGAAGATTTTCCTGCTGGCGGATGGACTCCTGCGTGAGGCCGAGAAGTTTTTCCAGCACCAGCGAGTGCAGCTGAACGACATCAAGCTGACGATGACGCGGAGAAATTTCCGCGAGTGCCGCATCCATGGCGGCGGGTTTGGCCTGCAGCAGATGACGCGAGCCCTTGGTGACAGCGACGAATGCGACACCGGATTTGCCGGCCTCAGAAAGTTTGCGCTGCACCGACGGCGCATCGAGAACGGCCAGCGGGGTGACGTCAAAATAATCCTTCGCCTTGGCGAGCAGAGCGTCGATGGAAAAATCTTTCAATCCAAAGAGCACGCGGTGCGTGGGCAGGATGGTGATGCCGGGCGCGTCCATGTTGACGAAGGTCATCATGACGGCGGCCTCGGGCGCGGCGGGTTGCGGCAGACCATCGGCGGTGAGTTTGTCGTCACCCGGTGCGGGGGCGTGCTCGCGCTTGTAGCTGAGGGCCGTCTCATAGCGATGGTGGCCGTCGGCGATGATGAGTTTTTTGTCGTCCATCGCGGCGACCAGCAGACGGACAAGTTTGGGGTCGGCCACGCGCCAGAGCATGTGGTCCACGCCGTATTCATCGGTGACGGTGACTTCAGGCGGCGCGCCGGTGAAGATTAATTTTTCCGCGGTGAAGGCGGGGTCGGAGTAGAGCATGTAAATCTGCTCGCAATGCGCGCGTGTGGCCTTGAGCAGGTTCATGCGGTCGGACTTGGGCTTGGCGAGGGTCTGCTCATGCCGGTGCACGATGCCGTCTTCATACTCATGCAATTTGCCGAGCGCGATGAAGCCGCGACGCTCGCGAATTTCCGTGGAACCGGGCACGGTGTAACGCTGCGCGTAGCCGAAGATGGCCGGCGTGGGTTCCTCAGAGAGAATGTTTTTCTCGCGCCAGGATTTGAGGTTGGCGGCGGCGCGGGTGTAGACGTTCGACTGTTCATTGTCGCCCGGCTCGCTGATGCCCAGAATGATGCGGACCAGGCTGTACGGGCTCTGGTCGTAGTAGCGCTTTTGCGCGGCGGGCGTGATCTTGTCATAGGGCTGCGTCACCACGTCCTGCAACTTGACTTGCGAGGTGTTGTAACGCAGGGCGCGGAATGGATAGATGCGGGCCATGCTGGCGGGTGTGCTCCTGTGGATTGTGTCGCCCGCGATGCAGCCGTGCAGGCTTCCATAGATTGATTGTATCGCTTGGGTGATTTGGCCGCTTACGATGGCGTAACCGCAGCGTCACAATATTAAGTTGCCGAAGAGTTGTAGAGTTATGGATGGATGCGAGGCATGGAAAATTGATCGTGAAGCGTAGATTCGGATTCGCAGCAAACCTTGCGGTGATGTGTGCGGCGATGCTGTGTGCGGCGGCGATGCCGATGCTTGCGGACACTCCATCTGCGGAGCAGCAGCCGTCGCTGACGGTGGACCGCGATCCGTTTCCATCGCCGGACCCGCCTTCGAGCAGCCCCAATCGCGGGCACCCGAATGGCGGCATGAAGGGGCAGATTACTTTTACGCAGAACGTGGATGAAGTGGTGCTGAACGCGAGCGTGTTTGACGGGA
Organism: uncultured Acidobacteriota bacterium; assembly: GCA_903932385.1. GTDB lineage: Bacteria > Acidobacteriota > Terriglobia > Terriglobales > Acidobacteriaceae > CAIZGA01. Next base: position 752 of record CAIZGA010000192.1, on the reverse strand, counting down.
GCGGGCGGCTGATTGACGGGCTGGGCCAGGCGGACTTCCAAATCTACGAAGACAATGTGCCGCAGAAGATGTTGAGTTTCCGCCGCGAAGATGTGCCGGTTTCCATCGGCATACTGATTGATAATTCTGCGTCGATGTCGAACAAGCGGAGTGCGGTGAATACGGCGGCGCTGGACTTGGTGAAGTCGTCGAACCCCGAGGACGAAGTGTTTGTGGTGAACTTTGCCGACACGGCGTATCTGGACGCCGACTTTACTTCTGACATGAACCAGTTGAATGCCGGGCTGAGTCACATTACGTCGAGCGGCGGCACGGCGCTGTATGACGCAGTGGTGGCCGCAGCCGACCACGAGGCCGAAGCTTCGCACCGCGGCAAGCAGGTGCTGCTGGTGATTACCGACGGCGAAGACAATTCCTCGACAACGACGAAGGAGGCGGCGATACGGCGGGTGCAGGATTTGTCCGGGCCCGAGGTGTACGCCATCGGGCTGCTGTTTGGCGATGAGGACAACGCGCGCACCAAGCGGCTGGCGCGGCGGGCGCTGCTGGACATGACCGACCAGACCGGCGGGCTGGCGTTGTTTCCGAAAAATCTGAATGAAGTGGATGCGGTGGCTTCGCAGATTGCCGCGGACCTTCGCAGCCAGTACACGCTGGGCTACCGACCCAGCCGGCCGGCGAGCGAAGGCGGCTACCGCGTGGTGCGGGTGGAAGCGAAGGCCAAGGGCATGGGCAAGCTGACGGTGCGGACG
>CAIZGA010000191.1 GCA_903932385.1 uncultured Acidobacteriota bacterium | reverse complement strand
CGAGATAGAGGCTGGCACCCTGCGCGGCCAGCATGCGGCCGACGGCCATGGCGATGCCGGAGGTTGCGCCGAGGATGAGAACGCGGCGGGTGCTGGCGGTGTCTGCAATGGGCTGCGCGGTAATTTCCTGCTGAAGATTCGTACTCATGCGGTGGGCCTTTGCGTGACTCGCTCCCAGAAGCTGGAGGTGATGTTGGGGTCGCGGTAGCGGGCGAAGTCGCGCCACTGCGGATAGAAGTCCTGGAACTGCGCGGCGGTCATGCGTGCGTCTTTGGCGGGATACATGCGGCCGCCGAATTCGAGGGTCATCTGCGCGAGACGGTCGAGCAGAGGGAAGCTGCGGTCGGGCTTGATGGGGAAGTCGAGCGCGAGGGTGATGCCGGGCTGGGGGAAGCTCATCATGCCGCGCGAGGGAACGTCGCCGAATGCCTTGAGCACGGCGAGGAAAGAGGCGAGTCCCGAAGCGGTGATGGTTTTGAGGATGGCGATGGTGGCTTCATGCGCGTGTCCCCAGGGCAGGGCGCATTGGAATTGCAACAGGCCGCGTTTGCCGTAGCCGCGGTTCCAATCCATGACGGCGTCGAGCGGATAGAAGAAGGGCTCGTAGTCGACCATAGTGCGGACTTGTTTGGAAAGCTGCTTGTTGTAGTAGAGGGTGTTGAAGGCCATGACGCTGGGGCGGCTGAGAGCGAAGCCGGGCAGGTCAATGGGCATGCGGAGTTTTGGCTTGCGCGAGATGTTGAGCGGGCCGGGCTCGGAGGAGTGGTCGCCCTGCATGAAGATGCCGCGGGCGAAGTTGCGGCCGGTGGAGACGCAATCAATCCAGGCAACGGTGTATTCGATGCGCTGGCTTTCGCGGGTGAGCTGGAGAAACTCGTCGATGCCGTGGAACTTGATGCCTTCGTATTTGATGAGGCGGGAGGCGATGGGCTTGAGTTGGAACTCCGCCCAGGTGATGAGGCCGGTGAGACCCATGCCGCCGATGGTGGCGCAGTACCACTCGGAGTGTTCCGTGGGCGAGCAGAGGATGCGGGTGCCGTCGCTGCGGACGAGTTCGAAACGGCTGACGTGATTGCCGAAGGTGCCGGCGAGATGGTGGTTCTTGCCGTGAATGTCATTGGCGATGGCGCCGCCGACGGTGACATATTTTGTTCCGGGAGTAACGGGCAGGAACCAGCCGTGCGGTACGGCGAAGTCGAGAATTTCTGCGAGGGAGACGCCGGCTTCGCAGCGCAGGATGCCGGTCTGGGGATCGAAGGCGAGCAGACGGTCGAGCGCGCGGGTGGTGATGAGGTTGCCGTCTTTGAGCAGGCAGACATCGCCATAGCTGCGGCCGAGGCCGACGGGCAACATGCCGTTGTGCGGCGGCACGGGCGGGGGAAAATCTTTCTGCCATTGCAGCGGAATGATGTTGGCGTGGTAGACGGGATAGCGGCCCCAGGAAGAAAATTCCGGCGCGCGCTTCTCTTTGGGCGATGCTATTGGGTCGGACATAAATAAAGTCTTCCTACGAAGCAACTGTAGTTAGTGTAGGGGAGCGGCATGTGGTGCGCCAGTGAGGCGGGGATAAATGTGGTGAAAATGGTGAAGTCGGTGAAGAAATGGGAATAGAAAAAGCCCCGAGGGTGAATTCGGGGCCTTTTGCAGAGTGCAGGAAGATGAATCAGAGAAAACGTGCGGCGCGGAAACTGTCGTGTAACGAGTGGTAGCAGCGGAAGCAGAGGTCGTGATTGTTATCACGGCGGATGCGGCCTCTGCGGATAAAGAGCGCGGGGTGGTGGTTGCAATGGCGGCAAGATTTGCAGGAGCGAATTGTTTTTTGCATGGAGTGACTCCCTGAGATTAAAGTGGGGCGCGTTCGACGGAGGTGAAGAACTGGATGCCGGGAACGTGGAGCTGGTGGAGTTTTTCGTCGTTGGTGATGAACAGATCGACCTGGGCGGCAGCGGCGCAGGCAACCTGAATGGCATCGGCAGGACGGACGTTGCGAGCAGAGTCAGAACGAATTCCGGCATAGAGGCGCGCGGCCTTTGCGTCAAAGTTGACGATTTGTGCTGCTGAGGAAATGGCTGACTCGTAACGGTTGGCAAGCTCGATGGCTCCTTTGCGAATGGGCATCACCATGACCTCGCCGAGGGTGAGCGCGGAGGTTACGAGCTGGTCTCCGCGCTCGAGCATGCGCTGACGGAGATGCGCGGCGCGTTCGGAGACTTCGCCGTAGTCCTCGAAGAGATAGATGAAAATGTTGGAGTCAAAAAAGACACGGCTCATACATTCTCCCGGCGGAGATTGTTGATGTAGTCGTCCGCGTGTTCGTTCGACCAGATGACTTTGCCGGTGCCGCGCAAGGCAAGCAGGGGGTCGTTGGCGAGACTGGAGTGACGCCGCTGTGCGGACCAGAAACCATACCAGTCCAGCAGGGGTTTGTAGATGTCCGGCAGGTCGGCGCAATCTGGGGTGATGCGGCCATTGCGGTTCCCGTCGAATGCATCGCCGGGGCAGAAGAGACGACGCTGACTGTTGCCGAGGTCGACGAGCATACGAAGACGCGCAGGGTTGGGAGCACGGTTGGCAACGCAGTGCTGATTGGCATGGAGGTAGATGGTGACGTCTTCCTTGTCGGTGAGGGACTCGGACTTGACCTTGTCGACGATCTCAGAGACGGAGAAAGAGTCGCGATTGGGGTTGGCCTGATGTAGCAGGGCAAGGGCGACCCAGACGGCATCGCCGACGGATTTCAGGAGATGACGAGAATAGGTTGTGGTCATTGCATCTATCACGGTGTGGAACCTCTTCCGTAATTATACATAGATTTGTAGAGTTATCACTAGCTCAATAGATTATATTTATTTGCAGTTCGTCAAGAGACATATATTTAATCTCGATGGCTATCTAAATGATTATTTATCAGCTATATCAAGGCGAAGTTGGCGAAGGTGGCCAGGGTGACGACGGCGATGACGATGGCGCCGAGGGCCAGGCTGCGGCGGTCGGTGATGGCGAAGATGACGGGGTCTTCATCGAGCTGGCCGCGCGAGGCGAGCAGCCAGACTCCGCAGAGCCAGAGGATGAGCACCGGGACGAGCAGCCAGAGGAATTGTGGATGGCGATAGAGGTGCGACTCGCTCATGGCGTTGATGTAGAGAGTGAAGACCATGACGGCGGCGAAGGAACTGGCGGCGCCGAAGCTGCGAATCTGTTCGATGTCGCTGATGAGATAACCGCGACCGTTGGAAGGCGCGTTGCCGCGGGCGCGAAGATTTTCCAGTTCGCTGAAGCGTTTGACCATGGCGAGGGAGAGAAAGAAGAAGATGCTGAATCCAGCGAGCCACGGGGAGATGACGACATGCGTGGCGGCGGAGCCGGCGACCAGGCGCATGGTGTAGAGCATGGAGAGGACGATGACATCCACCAGGACCATGCGTTTGAAGTGGAGCGAGTAGGCGAGCGTGGCGATGGTGTAGATGATGAGCCAGCGCATGAAGGCCCAGGGCAGGGTCCACGCTATGAAGAGGGAAAGCGAGAAGAGGACGGCGATGAGGAGCAGGCCGGTGACGACGGAGAGATCTCCGGCGGCGAAGGGACGGAGGCGTTTGCGGGGATGACGGCGGTCGGCCTCGATATCGAGCAGGTCATTGACGATGTACGTGCTGGAGGCGCAGAGGCTGAAGCTGAAGAAGGCCGCGACTGCGGCGGTGAAGCCGGCGGCGGTGATGTGGTGGCCGAGCAGCAGCGGCAGAAAGATGAGGATGTTCTTGGCCCACTGGTGCAGACGGAGACATTTAATAAGGATGCGGTGCAGCGGGGGCGAGTCATTGAAGACGCGTGCGGGACGGATGTGATGCAGGGCAAGACGAAGGCGCAGGCCGAGGGTGGGGTTGGCCAGCATGGGCGTTTGCGAGTGGGCCAGCAGGGGCAGGTCCGGCGGGGCGTTGCCGATGTAGTCGAACTGCGGGAAGCGCTGCTGGAAGGCGCGGAGTTTATTTTTTCCGGCGAGGTTGGTGCTGCCGTCGCTGGCGAGGACGCCGGTAAAGAACCCAAAGTGTGCGGCGATGCGGCGGGCGAGCGAACCGTCTGCGGCGGTGGCGAGATAGAGTTCGCGGCCGGTGGCGTGTTCGCGTTCAAGATATTGCAGCAGCGGCCGGTTCCAGGGGAGATGGTTCACTTCCAACTGCACGGCGGCGGTGACGCGGGTCTTGAAGGCGGCCTTGCCGTGGAGCATCCAGCCGAGCATGGAGAAAAATGCGAGCGGACGATGGCGGAGCAGGCAGAGGACCGAGTCCCAGAGTGTGTCTGACTTGACGAGGGTGCCGTCGAGGTCAACGCAGAGCGCAGGTGCGGCGGCGGCAACGGTGTTGGTGACGGATTCCGGCAACCCTGGGCCCCTTCTGCGAGTCGGCGTGAACAGATTCGCTGGCAACTTACATAATACTGTCAGGGGGAGGTGAATAGGTCGCGAATCGCGCGGGGTGCGGCTGGGAAACCTTTGGAGCGGGACAATCGTCCTATTCCTCAGGGCCTGCAGATGATGGCACTATATCTAGTAAGAAAATCGTATGCCTCGCGTGAACCCCGATTGACACAAATCTGCATCTTAGAGATGTAGAATTCAGTTTCGACATTCATTCATCACAACGACGGATTGGACACTTAACGTATGTCTTCAGAAGAGTGGAAAGGCACAGGCAACGGCCCGGGCGGAATTGCGAGCGAGCAGGAACCTGTGCAGGGCGGTTCGCCCGTGAAAAAACTGCTGGTGTTGCTGGCGATTGTGGTGGTTGTGTGCGGACTGGGCTGGGCGATTTACCTGCGGGTGCAGGAACAGAAGCAACTGAGCGCCAAGCCGAGCGGACGCAGTGCCGGCGCAGGCGGACCGGTGCTGGTCCAGTTGGCCGCAGTGGAACAGAAGCCGATGCCGATTTATCTGACCGGACTTGGCTCGGTGACGCCGTACTATTCGGTGACCATCAAGACGCGAGTGGACGGACAGTTGATGCGGGTGAATTTCCGCGAAGGCCAGGAAGTGAAGCAGGGCGACCTGCTGATGGAAATTGATCCGAAGCCGTACCAGGCAGCGCTGGACCAGGCACTGGGACAACTGGCAAAAGACCAGGCGCAGTTGGCGGACGACAAGGCCGAGTTCAACCGATACAAGGCGCTGTATGCCGCGGGCGTTTCGTCGAAAGAAACTCTGGACTCAGAAGAAGCGAGCTTTGGCCAGTTGGAAGGCACAGTGAAAGCCGACCAGGCTGCGGTGGAAGCGGCGAAGGTGAATCTTGGCTACTGCCGCATCTCGTCGCCGATTACCGGGCGCGTGGGTTTGCGATTGGTGGATCCGGGAAATATTGTTCATGCATCGGACACGACCGGCATGCTGGTGGTGAACCAGATGCGGCCGATTGCGATTGTGTTTACGCTGCCGGAAGACCAGTTGCCGCAGGTGATACAGAAAGTGCACCAGAGCAAGGCGCTGGATGTGCAGGCGTTTGACCGCACCGACACAACGCAACTGGCCGCGGGCAAATTGCTGACGATGGACAACCAGATTGATCCGACAACCGGCACCGATAAATTGAAAGCAGTGTTTCCGAACAGCGATGAGTCACTCTTTCCGAACCAGTTTGTGAACATCCGTTTGATTCTGGAAGAGAAGCCGGATGCCATTGTGGTCCCGTCTGTGGCGTTGGAGCATGGCTCGATGGGCGACTTTGTGTGGGTGGCAAAGCCGGACAACACGGTGGAGTTGCGGAAGGTAAAAATCAATCTTGCTGAAGGCGTGCAGACCATTCTGGATGAAGGCGTGCAGAAGGGCGAGCAGGTGGTAGTGGACGGGCAGGAGAAGCTGACGGAAAAGAGCAAGATCAGCATTCGGCAACCGGCGGGCAGCAAGGGCAAGACCGGTGGCGCAGGCGGCAGCGGCAAGAGCGGACAACAGAGCAAACAGGGGCAGCCATGAGTCCTTCCCGGCCATTTATTACGCGGCCGGTCGCTACCTCGCTGTTGATGGTGGCCATACTGCTGGCGGGACTGGTTGCGTACACGCAACTGCCGGTTTCTGCATTGCCGCAGGTGGATTACCCAACGATTCAGGTGGTGACATTTCTGCCGGGCGCCAGTCCGCAGGTGATGGTGACGTCGGTGACGGCGCCGATGGAGCGGCAGTTCGGTGAGATTCCCGGACTGAGCCAGATGACTTCGACCAGTTCGAGCGGCAGCAGTGTGATTACGCTGCAGTTCGTACTCTCAGAAAATATTGATGTGGCCGAGCAGGACGTGCAGGCTGCGATTAACGCGGCGGGAACGTATCTGCCGGGCAATCTGCCGAACCCACCCATCTATAGCAAAGTGAATCCGGCCGACTCGCCGGTGCTGACGCTGGCGTTGACTTCGCAGACGCTGCCACTGACGACGGTGGAAGATGATGCGGACACGATTCTGGCGCAGAAAATTTCACAGCAGAACGGCGTGGGCCTGGTTTCCATCAACGGTGGAGAAAAACCTGCGGTACGCGTGCAGGCGAACCCGACCGAACTGGCCAGCTACGGCATGAGTCTGGAAGATTTGCGCACGTCGCTGGGCACGGCGAACGTGGACCAGGCGAAGGGCTCGCTGAGCGGACCGCGGCAGTCGTACACGATTGGCGCGAATGACCAACTGCTGAACAGCAAGCAATATCAGAATGTGATTGTTGCCTACCGCAACGGCAACCCCGTGCGGCTGAGCGACGTTGCCACGGTGATTGACGGCTCTGAAAACAACACGCAGGCGGCGTGGGTGAGCACGTTGGAAACCCCGACGCAGACGCCGGCCGTCATCATGAACATCCAGCGACAGCCGGGCGCGAACATCATTGATGTGGTGGACCACATCCGCGCGTTGCTGCCGGTGCTGCAGGCGAGTTTGCCGGCGGCGATTAAAGTACAGATCCTGACCGACCGAACGACGACCATCCGCGCCAGTGTGCAGGACGTGGAGATGGAGTTGTTGCTGACGGTCGGGCTGGTCATCATTGTCATCTTCTTTTTCCTGCGGAATTTGTGGGCGACGATTATTCCAGCGGTTGCGGTGCCGCTATCGATTGTGGGCACATTCGGCGTGATGTATCTGCTGGGATATTCGCTGGACAATTTGTCATTGATGGCGCTGACAATTTCCACCGGCTTTGTGGTGGACGACGCCATCGTGATGATTGAAAACATCAGCCGCTATCTGGAAGAAGGCGACTCGCCGCTGGAAGCTGCGCTGAAAGGCTCCGAGCAGATCGGCTTCACGATTGTGTCGCTGACGGTTTCGCTGATTGCGGTGCTGATACCGCTGCTGTTCATGGGCGATATTGTCGGACGCTTGTTCCGCGAATTTGCAGTGACGCTGGCGGTGACGATCCTGATGTCTGCAGTTGTTTCGCTGACGCTGACGCCGATGATGTGCGCGAAGATCCTGCGGCACAAGAAGGTGGAAGAGCAGGGCGCGTTTTATCACAAGTCTGAAGAGATGTTTCAGTGGGTGATTGCGAAGTATGCGGTGGGCGTGCGCTGGGTGTTGCGCCACCAGACGCTGATGCTGGTTTCGCAGGTGCTGGTGATACTTCTGACGGCGTACCTGTTTGTGATTGTGCCCAAGGGATTTTTTCCGGTGGAAGATACGGGCGTGATTCTGGGCATCACCGACGCGCCGCAGACGATTTCATTCGGCGGCATGGGCAAGCGGCAGCAGGAGCTGGCGCAGGTGCTGATGAAGAACCCGAACGTGGAGAGCCTGTCGTCGTTCATCGGCGTGGATGGTACGAACTCGACGATTAATTCCGGCCGCATACAAATTAATTTGAAGCCGATTGAACAGCGCAGCGAACGCGCGCCGCAGATTATCCGCGAGTTGACGGATGAAGCGGCGGCGGTGGACGGCATCAAAATTTATTTGCAACCGCTGCAGGACTTGACGGTGGAAGACCGCGTGAGCCGCACGGAGTATCAGTATTCGATTGAAGATGCGGATGCGAATGAGTTGTCGGTATGGTCGTCGACGCTGCTGGAAGAGTTCGGCAAGATGAAGGGCGTGTTGATTGACGTGGCCAGCGACCAGCAGAACCAGGGGCTGGAAGAAAATCTGGTGATTGATCGCGACACGGCGAGCCGGTTGGGAATCACACCGCAGATGATTGACGACACACTGTACGACGCGTTTGGCCAGCGGCTGGTCTCGACAATTTATACGCAGCTGAACCAGTACCACGTGGTGCTGGAGGCGTTGCCCGGGTTCCAGCATGATCCGAAGTCGCTGGATGATGTGTATGTGAAGAGTTCGACCGGTGAGCCGGTGCCGCTTTCGACCTTCACACATTTTGAGGAAACCAACACGCCGCTGGTGATCAGCCATCAGGGACAATTTCCTGCGGTGACGCTTTCATTCAATCTGGACCCGAAGGGCAACCTGGGCGAGGCGGTTTCTCAAATTACCGCCGCGACCAAGAAATTGAAAATGCCGTTGAGTGTGAATGCAGGATTCCAGGGATCGGCGCGCGCGTTTCAGGCATCGCTCTCGAATGAAGGCTACCTGGTGCTGGCGGCGCTGGTGACGGTGTACATCGTGCTGGGCGTTTTGTATGAGAGCTTCATCCATCCGATAACGATTCTTTCCACGCTGCCCTCGGCGGGTGTGGGCGCGGTGCTGGCGATGATGATCTTCCACCAGGACATGGGTGTGATTGCAATCATCGGAATTATTTTGTTAATCGGCATTGTGAAGAAGAACGCCATCATGATGATTGACTTTGCGCTGGAGGCAGAGCGACACCACGGCAAGAGTCCTGAGGAAGCGATTTACGAGGCGTGCCTGTTGCGCTTCCGGCCGATTATGATGACGACCTTTGCCGCGCTGCTGGGCGCCGTGCCGCTGGCGCTGGGCAACGGCACGGGCATGGAACTGCGGCGGCCGCTGGGCATTGTGATTATCGGCGGGTTGGTGGTTTCGCAGGTGATGACGCTATTTTCAACGCCGGTCATTTATTTGTTCTTTGACCGGCTGGCGAACCGCATGAAGGGCAGCAACGAAACGGAGCCGGAGGGCCACGCGGCCCCCGCGGACTGAGGCATATGCATCTCTCTGCACCGTTCATACAACGCCCGGTGGCGACAACGCTGCTGTCTCTGGCCATCATCCTGGCCGGTGGCACGGCGTATATGTTGCTGCCTGTGTCGTCGCTGCCGCAGGTGGAGTTTCCGACCATCAACGTGAGTGCGAGTCTGCCGGGGCAGGACCCCGAGACGATGGCGTCGGCAGTGGCGACCCCGCTGGAGCGGCAGTTCGGGCGCATAGCCGGCGTGACGCAGATGACGTCGACGAGTTCGCTGGGTTCGACCAACATCACGCTGCAATTTGATTTGAGCCGCAACATCGACGGCGCGGCGCGCGATGTGCAGGCGGCGATCAACGCGGCACGAAGCCTGCTGCCGGCCAACCTGCCGAGCAATCCTACGTACAGAAAAACCAATCCAGCGGATTCGCCGATTCTATTTTTGTCGCTGACTTCCGACGTGCTGCCGATTGGGCAGATTTATGATGCGGCGGATTCCATCCTGGGGCAGAAGATTTCGCAGATCTCCGGCGTGGGCCAGGTGAACATCGGCGGCAGTTCAAAACCGTCGGTGCGCATAGAACTGAACCCGGCGAAGATGGAAGCGTACGGCATCAGCCTGGAGCAGGTGCGTACGGCGATGGGGACGGTGAACATCGACCTGCCGAAGGGATCAGTCTATGACGGCGACCGAAGATGGACGGTGGAGGACACGGACCAAATCTTCAGCGTGGATGATTACGCGAAAACAATTGTGGCGTACCACAACGGCGGGCCGGTGCGCATCGGCGACATTGCACGCGTGTGGAAGTCGGTGGAGAACATACAGACCGGCGGTTTGGTGAACGGCAAGCCAGCGATCATCATCATGATTTTCAAGCAGCCGGGCGCGAACGTAATCCAGACGGTGGACAACGTGCTGAAGGTGCTGCCGTCGCTGCAGGCGTCGATACCGCCGCAGATACATCTGCAGACGGCGATTGATCGTACGACGACGATTCGCGCATCGGTGGCGGATGTGGAACGGTCGCTGCTGATTTCCATCGTGCTGGTGGTGCTGGTGGTTTTCTTCTTCCTGCGCGAGGTGCGGTCGACGATTATTCCGAGCATCTCGGTGCCGTTGTCGCTGCTGGGCACTTTCGGCGTGATGTATCTGCTGGGGTACACGCTGGACAATTTGTCGCTGATGGCGCTGACGATTTCCACGGGCTTTGTGGTGGACGACGCGATTGTGGTGATTGAGAACATCATGCGCCACGTGGAAGCGGGAATGGAACCGTGGGAAGCGGCGATGCAGGGCTCGCGAGAGATTGGATTTACAGTGCTCTCGATGAGCATCTCGCTGATTGCGGTTTTCATCCCGCTGCTGTTGATGGGCGGAATCCTGGGCCGACTCTTCCGCGAATTTGCCGTGACGCTATCGGTGGCGATTATGGTGTCTCTGGTGGTATCGCTGACGACGACGCCGATGTTGTGCAGCCGGTTTCTGAAACCGCATGACAAGGACAACCAGAGCTGGTTCTACAAAGCCGGTGAACGCGGACTGGACTGGATGCATCACCAGTACTCCAGCGGGTTGCGCTGGGTGTTGCGTCATCCGTGGCCGGTGTTTGGCAGCTGGTTGCTGACGCTGGCGTTGATGGGATGTTTGTTCCACCTTGTGCCGATGGGATTTTTCCCGCAGCAGGACACAGGTCGAATCAGCGGACAGATACGCGGACCGCAGGACACGTCATACCTCGAGATGAAATCGAAGATGACGGACATGGCCGCGATTGTGATGAAAGACCCGTCGGTGCAGACGGTGATGAGTTTTCTGGGCGGTGGACCGGGCGGCGGCGGCAGCAATCAGGCTGGTATGTTCATCGGTTTGAAGCCGCTGAATGAGCGGCCCAAAGAGCCGGGGAAATTGTTCGGTCACGTGAGTTCCGACGAAGTGATTGCCGGGCTGCGTAAACCACTCTCAGGATACCCCGGATACACACTGTTCATGCAGACGGCGCAGGAATTGACTAGCGGTGGGCGGTCGAGCGCGGCACAGTTCCAATACACGCTGGTGGCGGACAATCTTACGGACCTGAACAAATGGGCGCCGCTGGTGCTGGCGAAATTGACGACGCTGCCGCAGTTGCGCGATGTGAACACCGACCAGCAGAACAATGGATTGCTGGAACAGGTGGTCTACGACCGCGACACGGCGGCGCGTTTGGGAATCAGTCCGCAGCTGATTGACAACACACTGTACGACGCATTTGGCCAGCGTGATGTATCGACAACGTACATGCCGCTGAACCAGTACCACGTGGTGATGGAAGTGGATTTGCCGTACCAGCAGAACCCTGAAGCGCTGAATGAAATTTATGTTCCGGATGCGAGCGGCAAGGAAACGCCGCTTGGGGTCTTCACGCATTACGAGTCGAAACGAACGGCATTGAGTGTGGCGCACCAGGGAACTTCACCTGCGGCGACAATCTCATTCAACACGGCGCTGGGCGTGAGCCTGAGCCAGGTGGAAGATGCGGTGAGCGAAGCCGTGAACGAGATGGGGCTGCCGGCGACAATCCATCCGATGTTCCAGGGCACGGCGCAGACGTACCAGCAGTCGCTGAAGGGCGAGCTGGTGCTGATATTGCTGGCGCTGTTCTCGGTCTACATTGTGTTGGGCATGTTGTATGAAAGCTTTATTCATCCGCTGACGATTCTTTCGACGCTGCCTTCAGCCGGCGTGGGTGCGGTGTTGGCATTGATGCTTTCCGGCACCGACCTGAGTGTGATTGCCATCATCGGCATCATTCTGCTGATTGGATTGGTGAAGAAGAACGCCATCATGATGATTGACTTTGCACTGCAGGCCGAGCGCGACCACAACTGGCCGCCGGAGAAAGCGATTTATGAGGCGTGCCTGCTGCGCTTCCGACCCATCATGATGACGACGATGGCGGCGTTGCTGGGCGGCGTACCGCTGGCCTTCGGCATGGGCGTGGGATCAGAATTGCGGCGGCCGCTGGGCATTACGATTGTGGGCGGACTGATTGTCTCGCAGATGCTGACGCTGTTCAGCACGCCGGTGATTTACCTGTTGTTCGACTGGCTGAAGGAGTTTCTGGGGACGACCTTCGGGCGGAAGTATCCGCGGGCGTTGCCGCCGGATGGTGCGAGTCACGTTGCGGCGGATTAAGCGGCAGGGTTAAAGCAGCCGGCGCGCGTGGTTGCGCGCGCACAGCGATTACAGCGTTCAAGAAAACATCTGAAAACTTATTTTGCTGCCAGTGTGGCGAAGTCCATCGTGGCAGGAGAAGCGACCAGCTCCTGATACGGGCCGTAGGTGATGGTGATTTGAACTTCACCGCCCATGTAGAGGTGGGTGATGGTCTGGTTGTGAAGCGGGAGCCAGAACCAGCCGCTGCGCACGTAGTGTGTATCGAACTTCATGCTGCTGACCATGAAGGAAGGCTCATGTGCGGGCGAGCCTTGAACGCGGATGATGGCGAAGTCGGCCATGGAAATCCAGACGCGGCCGGAGTAGGCGAATTTATTTTCGCCACGCGGCTTGACGTCGAGGACGTATGCGGGAACGCCGTCGAGAGTATCGGTGCCGACGAGATGCATTTCAAAATTTTCCAAAGTGAAGGCCATCGCGCGGCGGTTGTCGCGTTGCGAGGCTTCTTCTTCACTTTCCACCAGCTTGCGAAGGACTTTGTCGCCGAAACCTTTGGAGCCGGTCTGGCTGACGACGGTGAGGTGCTTGACGCCGGGCGCATCATATTGCGCGTGCACGACGAGGTCGGCGATATGTTCCCCGCCGATGCCGTTGTAGACGAGATGATACGTGCGGCTGGAAGCGTAGTGGCGCAGCGCGGAGTGGCGGAGGTCTTCACTGGCGGCAACGCGACGCGCAATTTCATTCACGTCGGTCAACTGCGCGGGGAACGATGGGGTGATGGCGGGCAGGGAATTCTGCGGCAACTGCGTGTGCGCTGCGAAGCTGTTGGATTGTGCGGGTGAGGTGAGAGCGGTGGCGAGGGCGATGAGTGCGAGTGCGTGCCGGGTTTGTGGGAACAACGAACGTATCGCGCGCATGTCGATCCTCCTCAAGAAATTTCGTTCTCAAGTGGATTGAAACATTTTGTTATGAGCAGGGTGCTAACAGCACATTAAATTGTGCAGGGTTCCTGTTGTGGTTCCCGATGCCGGTGAATTTGAATGCAGGATGAATGGCCGGCGCAGGGCAGCACCGGCCGCTTGAAATTAAGTGAGGACGGGTTCGGGCAACGACTGGCGCTGACGCGAGTAGCTTTCCGGGAAGTAGGCATTCGCCAGATATTGTTCGAGCATGCGATGGGTGTTGAAGAAGGAGCCGTTCAGCACGATGCTCATCTGCATGACGCGCGCCCACTGTTCGGGGTGGTGATAGAACATTGGTGCGATGGCTTTTTCAAGCTTCTCGTAGAGGCAGATGCTTTCGCCTTCATCAGTGTTGTGGTCTTCAATGGCCCAGCCGG
>CAIZGA010000190.1 GCA_903932385.1 uncultured Acidobacteriota bacterium | reverse complement strand
CGGCTTCACTCCCGAGCAGCGCTTCTACATCGGCTATGCGCAGAACTGGTGCTCCAACTGGCGCCCGGCCATGCTGCGCTGGCTGGTGCAGAATGATGCGCATCCGCCCGATGCCGCGCGCGTCAACGGCGTGCTGCAGAACCAGCCCGCCTTCGGCCACGTATTCGGCTGCAAAGTCGGCGCGCCCATGGTCCCGGTCAAGAGCTGCCGCGTCTGGTAATTCTTTTCTCGCAAACACAGGGCGGGAGGAAGCAATCCTCCCGCCCTCACTATTTCGCCGCAAATTATTTTTGTGCGACATTGGATGAAGCATGGCAATGCAACAGCATCATCGTTTGTACGGCATCGCGGCCTGCGCCGCCGCGGGCACCATCTGGGGCTGCGGATTCTACTTCGGAAAAATTGCCCTGCGCGAAATTTCCGTCGGCCACATGGTCCTCTATCGCTTCCTCTTCGCGTGCGTCGTCATGGTGCCAATCGCAATGCGCCACAAACTTCGCCTCACGCGCAATGAATGGCTGCTGCTACTCGTCTCTTCATTCCTCGGCGTGCCGCTGCAATTCCTCACGCAGTTCTACGGCCTCTCCATGACCACCGTCTCGCACGCCTCACTCATGGTCGGCACTCTGCCCGTGCTCCTCGCCATCGGGGCCGCACTCTTCGCGCATGAACGCGTAGACACCGTCGGCTGGCTTGCACTCATCGGCTCGGCCATCGGCGCCGCGCTCATCGCACTCGGCGCGCGCCACGCCACCGCCGGCGGCGGCCCCACACTCGCCGGAGACCTGCTCGTCATCCTCTCCATGTTCATCGCGCTTTTTTGGATCCTGCTCAACAAGCGCCTGATGCGCCACCACAATCCCGTCGTCATCACCGCGCTGGGAATTTTTTGCGGCACTGCCATGCTGCTGCCCTGGGTGCTGCCGCACGACGGCTTGCTGCCGCTGCATCTTTCGCTGCGCTGTTGGGCCGCACTCGCCGCCAGCGGCATCCTCTGCACCGCCACCACCACGCTGCTGTGGAATTACGGCCTCACGCAAGTGCCTGCCTCATTCGCCGGCGTCTTTTTAAATCTGGAACCGCTCGTCGGCAGCCTGCTCGGCGTCGCCCTGCTCAGCGACCACCTCGGCCCCAGCGCCTGGCTCGGCGGCATCCTGATTCTCGCCACCGCCATCGCCCTCACCACGCGCCCGCAAAGCCACGTGGAAGAAGAACGCATGCTCGCCTGAGTTTTGAAAATGCCTTTACTGCACCTTAAACCATTTCAACTTGCCATTGCAGGTTTCCGCAATTTCATCGCCAGCGGGGGAAAATGCATCAGAGCAACCGGGCGCCTGCCGATGCCTGAAAATAATTCTTTCTTTTGCTATATCAATGACCACGATATCTGTCGTCTCTGCACAGGGGCCACAATCAAATCCATTAATCATTTCCGTAATGAAATGGTCATGCATCTCGCTAAGTAATACACGTTTGCCATCAACAGATGAAACTGGCGCTATATAGTAATCTGCACTCGCATCCTTAATTCTGCGCAATGTGCCGTTGCTGCTCCATAGATACAAATGTTCAGAAGGAAATAAATGACGCTCTTGTGAACGAAGCAGCAAAAGATTCTCATTGATGAAAAGTAATGGTTGTGGGTCTTTTTCAGTGCCGGTAAATTTCGGCCAGCTGTGCGATGCGCTGATGACTTGCAGCGGCTTGTCATAATCAAAATAGTTATAGGCGAAATCACCCTTTGAATTGATAGCTGCCGGGTCATTGATTCTCAGATTTGTCCTGAGATCAAGTTTCTTCTCAAAAACAATCCGCGCTCCGGAATCATAAATTCGAATACGTGCATTATTGTCATCTCCATCAGGAATCAACAATGCAATGCCGGCATCGTCAGGTAAACGCAGTAATTGATCATTGCGATGCAATGCCAACTCGCCAACATTATTGAGCGATTTATCGAAAGCAAAGATTCTGTTTGCAGCATGTAGTAGGATTTGATCGCCGCTGTATGTCGAAAGCTTGTCTAGTCTGCCATCGTTACTTTGGTCGGTGAATAGCTTTTCTGCAAAGATCCTTCCCGCTTGATTGAAGACTTTTAGTTCGAGCCTGTCTAAGCTGCATCCGGATGGCCAAACTGCGACGAATGTGTCCTTAGTCAAATATTCAATTTGCGTGAAGTCAAATTTGTCCTTACAACCCAGCTCACTCGGGCTTTTCCAGCCAATCTGATGCAGATCAAGTTCTGCAGGCCGTAACTGTGCCGATACAGAAAACCAACCAGCAAGAATGACCAGAAACGTGAGAATGCGCGTCATTGATGTAACTCACACAGAAAATATTTGCTACAACAAAAAACTTTCCTGCTGCGTGATGCCGGCCGGCATCGACTTGGCTTCGCTCGCCAGCTCCAGCACCAGCCGCTCCAGCACCAGCCGCTTGTCCGGCGGCGAGCTGCGCAGTTCAATGTCCGCCCGCGCAATCAGCCGCAGCGCGCGCGTCAACTCTCGCCGAGACTTGTACCGCCGCGCCTGCTTGATCAAATCATCGGCGGCAAACGGCGGCATGCGGAAGCCCTGCCACAGTGCCTGCCAGATCGCCCGCGAGTCGCGCACATTTTTTTCCAGAATAATCATCATCTGCCGGAAGCTCTTCGCCAGCATGTACAGGTGTCCGATGTACGCCTCTTCGCCGTCGCTCGCATTCAGCAAGCCATCCAGCAGCACCAACGCGCGTTCGCGGTCATGCGCGCTGATGGCGTCGGTCAGCTCATACAGCGAACGCTGTTTCGCCGCCAGCACCATCGTCTCCACATCGCCCAGGGTGATGCGTCCCTTGCCGGCCACGTACAGCATTAATTTTTCCAGCTCCGACCGCACCATCATCATGTCCGCGCCGAGTGAGTCCACCAGCTCCCGCGCCGCGTCCGGCTCCACGCGCACTTCACGCGCCGCCGCCGTGTCCGTCACCCAGCGCACCGCGTCGGCCTCGTCCACCCGCGCCAGCTCCACCATGCCGCACCACTCGCCCAGCGTTTCGCGGATGCGCTCGTACCGGTCCTTGTCCTGCAAATCCATCCGCCGATTGTCCGTGGGAAT
>CAIZGA010000189.1 GCA_903932385.1 uncultured Acidobacteriota bacterium | reverse complement strand
CTGCCTGCAGCGGTGCGCAATCCATCGTTGAGGGATTCACTACGTACTACGGTAAAGGTCTACGTTGCTCTCTTAGCGCGACCGACGATCTTTCCGGCGTGGACACGATGTTCCTTTCCATCAACGGCAAGGCATACCAGCCGTATTCGAGTGCGGTTGCGCTGGATACAGAGCAGAAAGTTGTTCTGCATTATTATTCCGTGGACCATGTCGGCTACACCGAAAAGCCTTCCGGCATGCAGTTCATCGTGGACCTGACACCTCCTGCAACAACCGACACAATCACCGGAAATGCCATTGGCGATGTTCTATCGACGCAGGCAAAGTTCCGCATCGCCAGCACAGACGCCCTTTCCGGTGTTGCCAATATTCAGACACGATTTGACCAGCAGGATTTCAAACTGCTCTCCAGCGGCGAAGTTTCTGTAGAAGCCCTGAGCGACGGTGAACACACGTTGAGCTACTTCGCGGCGGATCGTGTTGGCAACCGAGAGACCGAACATGATGTGAAGTTTTATCTCGACCGTCTGCCGCCGACAGTATCCGCAAAGATTGATGGCGACCAGTTTCTTGCAGCCGGCGGAACGCGATTTGTTTCCGGCCGCAGCCAGGTTCAAGTGGATGCGCAGGACAACAAGAGCGGCGTAGCCAAGATTGAATATTCCTTCGACGGCACGGACTTCAACGCATACAGCCAGCCTGTCGGCCTGCCGATCAAGGCCGGCGTTGCCAAGGTCACCTATCGCGCCTCGGACAAACTTGGCAACACCAGCGCCAACTCTACACTGGCGTACACGATGGATACCGTAGCCCCGCACACCGATTACCACATCACCGGCGCAAGCTATCAGGTGCGTTCGGATGTGTACATCACGCGCGATACGAAGATTGAACTTTCCGCCACTGATGATGCCTCCGGCGTTCAACGCATTGAGTACCAGCCGGAAGGCGCCATGCAGCCTGAGTTGTATACGCATGCCATCAGCTTCCCGGAAGAAGGCCGCCGTCTGGTCCGCTTCTGGAGCACCGATCAGGTGAACAACCGCGAATTGGACCGCGCCGTGCTGGTGATCACCGACAACACGCCGCCGGAAATTTTTGCCAACTTCAGCGTTGCACCGATCACTGCGGACAACGGCCAGGGACTTGCAGTTTATCGTCGCCTGACCAGCCTCTTTCTGGGTGCGACAGACAATGCAGCTGGCGTCCACAAAATTTACTACAGCTTCGACGGTGGTAAGGAATCTGAATATTCCACGCCGCTCGTTCTTGACCACGCAGGTACATTCGACCTGCTCATCCGTGTAGATGACAACCTGGGCAACCAGTCAAGCAAACACATCCATTTCGTAATTCGATAATGCCAAGACCACATACTCCCACTGTGTCATTGACGAAGACGGCCACACTGCTTGCAGCGCTGGTCGTCGTTTGTCTGCCCAATTCCCTGCATGCGCAGCAGAGTACCGCGGCTGCACCGCCAACTTTTGCCAAGCGATTCCACCAGGTACCAGGCGGACAGTTTTATGTTCCTGCCGGTGTGCCGGTACAGCTTGGCATTTCACTGGCAGCCCCGGATGCATCCACACAGACGGCAGCCGTGGGTTCCAGCGAATCGTCGGTGGTGCTGAAAGAAGGACCGAATACACTGCAGTTTGGCGACACACGCGTACCGGTGATTGCCGATGGAACACCGCCACACACAGCGTTGGAAGTGGATGAAGTGACAGATGTGGAAGTGAGCGGCGTTCGCATCTTTGGACCGAACCCAAAACTTAAGCTGGGTGCTTCCGATGCGCTTTCCGGAGTGGCACAAACGTTAATTTCGATAGATGGCGCACCGTTTGTTTCGCTGCCCAAGTATGGGCCAGTCATTAGCAGCGAAGGCGCACATAGCTTGCGCTACTTCTCCGTTGACCAGGTTGGCAACGTAGAAAAATTACAGGAGTACAAATTCCGGGTGGATGCGACTGCACCAATGACTGCACTGAGCATCACAGGGCCGCATACCGACGAGATGGCAAGTGTCGCTGCCAAGATTGTTCTCACAGCGAAGGACAACGACTCCGGTGTGCAGACGGTTCTCTACAAGTTGGATACGAATCCCGAGCAGATCTACAGCAAGCCGATCGTGCTGCTGGATGTGGCTGGCGGTTTGCATCACCTGCAGTACTACGCCGTGGATGCCGTGAATAATAAAGAAGCGGTGAAGAGCTACAGCTTCACTGTGGACCGGCAGCCGCCGGCGATTCACGTCACCGTGGATGGGCCGCAGTTCACCGACAAGGGCGTGCGTTATGTATCGCCGCAATCCACTCTGGAAATTACCAGCCAGGATACGGAAGCCGGTGCCGAAGCCGTACGTTACGGCATCGACAGCGCCACTACGCTGAAGACATATAGTGCGCCGTTCCATCTGCCGCAGCAGTCCGGTATCCGCCGCTTGAAGATTGAATCCAACGGTCCGGTGGAGAACCGCGCCGATGTAACTGTCAGTGACATCTACATGGACCTGACGCCGCCGGAAACAGAAGTGCAATTTTCGCGGCCATCTTTTATTCGCGATGGTGAAGTGGTATTAAACCCGGCCAGCAAAATTGAACTGGACACAAGCGACTTTGAGTCTGGAGTGGCCAGCATTACGTATTCGATTGACGGCGGAGCGATGCAGAAATACAGTGCACCGTTTTCCGTGGCTGCGCTCGGCCAGCATGAACTCAGCGTGACCGCAGTGGACCATGTCGGCAACACGGAACCGACAAAGCAATTTCACCTGCGTGTTGAACCAGCGGGCAACGGGCCGGCAATGCAACCGACACTCGATGCCAAGCGCTGGTATCAGGACCCGAAGTTGGGGCTGATTGGACCTCCGGGACTACCGTTTGATTTGCGGATTTCTGATTCCGCCAAAGATAGTGGCGACACATTTGTATTTGTCGCTGGTCCGGCGGATGACAAAGCGCCGCCGCTGGCCTTCACTTCCGCAGGCAAGAAAACCTTGCGCGTGGATGTATTGCCAAAGCCGAGTGAATACGGTGTGCTGATTGACGGTCTCGCTCCCAAGACTGCATTGACTGCCACAGGAGCGCCGCGCGTGGATGTGCGTGGCACAACTTACTTTGGCGCGGGACTGAAGTTGTCTCTTGCATCTACAGATGATTTGTCAGGCGTGTGGAAGACGCTCTACTCCCTCGATGGATCGTCGTTTGCTACGTATTCCAAACCGCTGATTGCATTCAGCCGCGAAGGCAGCTACTCACTGCGTTACTATGCGCTGGACAACGTCGGCAACACGGAAGACACTCACACGTTTGAATTTTCAGTAGACACCAGCGCACCGCAGACACGCATGGATCTGCTGGGGCCGCACAATGCCGGAACCGTTGCACAGTCCACGCATGTTGCATTGACGGCAACAGACAATCTTTCCGGCGTTGCACAGTTGCAATATCAACTGGACAATGACAAGCCACGCCCCTATACCGAGCCATTGCTGATGAGCAGCATCAGTATCGGCTCGCACAGGCTGCGGTATTACGCCGTGGATGTGGTCGGCAACCGCGAAGAAGAACACACCTGGCGCTTTAATGTTGAAGGTCCGGTTGGCGCACCCAGCTATGCCGTGGCAGGAACATCCGTGGAACGCGGCGGAACGCTCTACATGGCGCCCGGAAGCCTGCTGCAGTTGAAGGCGCCAGAGGGCGACACTGTGGTCTATTCGCTGGATGGCGCTGCGACAATTCCCTACTCAATGCCGATTGCTTCTCCGGAAACCGGCACACACAAGATCAGCTTCCACGCAGTGGATGAGCTTGGCAGTGTGGGCACAACTGTTACGTTGAATATGGTCACCGACCGCACGCCGCCCAGCAGCCATGTGCGGTTTGAAGGCCCGCAGATTGCACGCAGCAACGGAACCATTATCAGCGGCAATACGAGAATTGTGATTGATGCGAACGCCGGTGTCTTTGGCGCAGCCTCACTCGAGTACAACCTAAATGGCGGACGCTGGCAGCCCTACACTGGCGCGTTCACACTGAAGAATAATGGAACGTACGATCTGGCGTATCGCGCGCAGAACGCCCTTTCCACGATTCAGACCATGCAGAAGACACGCATCATCGTCTACGCGCATGGACCAAACGTGACCCTGAGCTACAGTGGCCCGGTGGACAACGCAGGCGATACTGCCCTGCTGCCGCCCGGCACACTGCTGTTCGTTTCGGTCGAAGATGTTTCGATTGGCTTGCAGAAGATCACTTACAAACTGGATGATCAGCCAGAGTTGATTTACCGCACGCCGCTCTCCGGCTTCACCCCCGGCAAGACGCACACCATCACCGTGGTGGCCGAAGACCTGCTCGGCAACCGCACCGTGAAGGTTGTGCACGTGCGCATGAAGGAGCAAACTAAATGATTCGCCTGGCGCACCGGTTCGTATATTTCGCCCTTGCACTTGCCGCTTGCATGGCCCCAGCGGCATGGGGACAGACAGCCACTGCGGCCCCTGCAGGCGTGGTTCTGGCTGTGCGTAATTTTGCACCGGAGTCGTATCAGGCCAATCGGCAAAATTGGGCAGCTGTGGAAGACAACCGCGGCATCTTCTACTTCAGCAATACATCCGGCGTGCTGGAGTTTGACGGTACGCGCTGGCGTCTAATCAAGCTGCCGAACGGCGCCATACCCGCCGCACTGGGCAAAGCTCCTGATGGCAGAATTCTCGTCGGCAGTTCGGGGGAGATTGGCTGGCTTGCACCAGACCAGAACGGCGTGATGACGTATGTTCCGAATGCCATAGCCCTGCCGCAAGAGTTCCACGACAGCGGCGACCGCGTTGTGCAGATTCTGAACACGCCGCAGGGTCAGGTGTATCTCGCCGACCACTGGCTCTTCATCCGCTCCAATAGTGGCGCGCTCAGCACCTTCCGCGCGGAAGACCACTTCATGCAGGCAGCGTGGTTCCATGGCGCGCTGTACGTAATTGACAGTACGCGTGGACTGACACAGTTCGACGGAACGAATCTGCAGAATGTTGCTGGTGGCGCACATACCCGCGCGTTGGCCATGCTGCCGACCGACTCCGGCCTCATCATCCCCAGCTATAACGACGGTCTGGTGCGCTACCAACCGGATGCAGCCAACCCGTGGCAAGTGTTGAACTCCCATAGTTGGTCGCCTTCTGACAGTGCCGATGTTACTTCCGGCCTGGTAGTGAACAACAACCTGTTGGCATTGGGTACGGCACATCATGGCGTGACACTTATCAATGCAGATGGTGCGGTTCTACAGCAGGTCGGTCCGGCACAAGGGCTGAATGATTCGCACATCTACAACCTGAACTACGACCATCGCGGCGGCTTATGGGCAGCACTGGACAACGGCGTGTCGCTCATCGGCCTCAACGTATCACGCGATGCGGCCGCAACACCCTTCCACAGCTACGTACGCGGTGTGGTTGGCTCGCAGGATGAACGACTACTTTTTGGCGGAACATACTACGCGACTGTTGGCGGATTGCAACAGCTGCTGCAGAGCAAACTGCAATGGCTGAAGTTCCCTTTCCGCTACAACGCATTTCGATTTGAATTTTCCGGCAACGGCCTGACCGCCAACAGTGGCATGGAATTCCAAAGCTATATGGAAGGCGTGGACAAGGACTGGACTGTATGGTCGTCACGCAGCGAGCGCGAGTTCACGGAACTTCCCGCCGGCAAGTGGACCTTCCGCGTGCGCGCACGTAGAGCAGGCGGTGAAGTCTCCGACGAATCCTCCTATTACTTTGTAATTCTTCCGCCGTGGTACAACACATGGTGGTTCGCGCTCATCCAGTTGGTGCTTGTGCTGGTGCTACTGCATTTGCCGCATCATGCTCATCAAAACCCAGTGCTGCAAGATGCGATGACAACCTTTGCCGTCATTGTGCCGTTCATTTATCTGGGCAATGCGCTGGGTGGATTCATCAACCGCTACTATCCATCGAATGTCGGGATTCTGAATATTCTTTTCAGCAGTCTGTTGGCGTTCATGCTGGATCCGCTGCAGAACATCCTGAAGCGAGAAGTGGAACATCGCAACGCACGACTGGCAGCACGCAAACTGGCTCGCCAGACAAAACACATGTCGCAATAACTGCGATGATGTTCATCCTTTAATTTTCTTTGAATTCCTCAATCGGCCGTAGGGAGCACTCATCTCCCTCGGCCAACGAAAAGCTGTGCGTCGAAAGCACGGGCTATGCGTGGGAGTATGATGCGTCCGCCGATCGATTCAGGCTCTACGATGCACGGAAGCGAATGATTTCCAACGGGAGGTGGTAGAGCATGATGTTACAGGCAGGCCGCTGAAATGGATTGATGTACAAATTACGTAGCTGCTGTGGATGCTGGCTTTTCAAATCCAGACGTGTAGACATACCGTAACAGCTCGCCGGATATTTCTTGACATGGCATCACAGCGTGCCTAAGAATCGGTTATTCCAGTTAAGCGAGGGCAAAGATGGCTGTGTTTACGCGGAGATTGTTCCTACAGTGGCAGACGGCACTTGCGTCGCTTCCATTCGTGAAATCTGTAGATGCTTTGGGTGCGGCCACGGGCGCGGCCAAAATTGGTGTTCCTGATTATTACGACAAGCTCGGCGTGGTGAAAATTATAAACGCGGCCGGAGTATTTACTGTGGATTGTGCGGCGACGATGCCGCCTGATGTAGAGCAGGCCGTGGCGCAGGCAGCGAAGCATCCAGTGCGGCTGCAGGAACTTCAGAAAAAGTCCGGCGAATACATTGCACAGAGATTGCACTGTGAAGGCGCAGTGGTGACTTGCGGTGCTTCGTCGGCTCTAACGTTAGGGACGGCGGCGTGTGTACAGGCTGCTAACAATTGCAAGCCCACGGACATTCCGCAAGAGATTGGCTCTGCCAGATTCCCGAAAAATGAAGTGATTGTGCAGAAAGCGCATCGCTACGGCTATGACCATGCCATGTTTCTGTGTGGCATCAAGATTGTGGAAGTTGAGACGCTAGAGGACTACAAACGTGCATTCGGACCCAATACCGTGATGACAAACTTCTTCAACGCGGGCGAGGGTGCACAGATTGGGCAGGAAGACTGGCTGCGTGTGGCGCATAAGAACAACGTTCCCTGTCATTTGGATGCAGCTGCGGACATGCCTCCAATTGAAAATCTGTGGAAGTACACAGGCATGGGTTGGGACTTAGTCTGCTTCTCTGGCGGCAAGGGGATACGCGGGCCGCAGAACGCCGGACTTCTGCTGGGCAAGAAGCGGCTGACAGATCTTGCGCATGCCAACAACAATCCGGGTGACGGCGTGGGCCGCGGCATGAAGGTGGCGAAAGAGCAACTGGTGGGTATGGTAGCTGCCGTCGATTGGGTGCTGTCGCAAACCGATGAGCAGTGGGACAAAGAATTTACTCGGCGGGCGAACGTAATTGCCGGAATGGTGAAGGACGTGCCCGGAGTGACGACAAGTATTGAGACTGCCCCGATTGCGAATCACGTGCCGCACTTGTATATCCACTTGGATCCAGCGAAGCTGCGACTGACACCACAAGAGGCGCTGATGCGTCTGCGTACGGGAACGCCTTCGATAGAGATTCACCCCAGCACAGGACAGAAAGTTGGCTCTGAGCAGTTGCCGTCAGGGACCAATGCGCTGATTGTTGGGGTATGGATGCTGCATCCAGGTGAAGAATATATCGTTGGACGGCAGCTGCACAAACTGCTGACCAAGCCGGAATCGGTGGGAACCTCTGCGCCACGAGTGTAGAACTGGGTTGCTGTTAGCGTCTAGCGAATCCATATCATTGGTCAGATGAATTCGCCCCCTGGCATCCGGTTGTAGCTTGGGTCCTTCTGCCGTGCCGACTTCACCGCCAACAAATTGCAACTCCCAGTAATCACAATTCCGCCTGCGATTCTCCAACGACATTCTGGATGACACATGCTCACTTTCCCGTTATCGTTGTGCAGCGCCTGAACGACCCATGATGGGCCATACATCTACAATCTTGTCTCCTTGAGCGACATAGTAACGGTCATAAGCGTTGGTACTCATGTCGAGGCTGGAGGGGTAAATCTCAAGCCGGTCGCCGATCTTCGGAAACTTCTCACCATCTTTCCAAGTGAGTGCACCATACTCCGCACCGCCATTGCCAACTTTCAACCACGGCATATCGCGCACGATGTCCCCACGCCCAGCCATCGCCTTGGCTCCGTAGTCGCTAGAGATAAGGTTGGGGTGATACTGGCTGTCCATTGTGGTGAGGACGGTGAGCGCAGGCTTGAAGTCGTTGTAGCGTTCCATATCACCGTCGCGCCCGCCGATGGTAAAGTACGCCGTGTCCATGAAGCAATATGTACCGGCCTGCAACTCTGTAAGGCCAACCTCGTGGTCGATGTTGTAGGTGCCCGTCGCGCCGCCGGACATAATGTTCACCGGCAAGCCGGCCTTCAGTGCCAGGTCGCGGCTCTCGCGCGCACCGGCCAGAGACTCGTATGAAGCTTTGCGGCGGGCCTCAAAGGTCTTGGTGTGCACGGCGCCGGAGTAGGCCATGAAACCTTCGAATTTCATATGCTTTGATCCGTCGATGCGTTTGGCCAACTCGACCGCAGGCTGGCCACCTTGCATGCCCTGCCGAGCAAGTCCTGCATAAACAGAAACCAGAACGCGCACCCTCGCATGGTGTGCGGCGGCAGCTTCTTCCACCCAGTCAAATACCTGATTATCGTCGCAAACGAACATGAAGGTCGGGTCCTTCTTGCTGAGCGCGATGGCACGCTGCGTGTTGTTGCGGCCGACGGGCTGCTTGGTAAACATCATTCCCTTGAAGCCGGCATCGGAGAAGAGTTCGGCCTCGGCGATGGTCGAACAGGTAAGGCCGATGGCTCCGGCATCGCGTTGCGCCTTTGCGACTGCGAGGCTTTTGTGCACCTTGACGTGCGGACGCACGTTGATCTTGTTGGCCTTCGCCGTGGTGGCCATCTGGTTGATGTTGTGATGGAAGGCGTCGAGGTCGATGATGAGGCAGGGTGTGGGCAGCATGTCCTTGGTGATGCCGCGGAAGTCTCGACGGATGATGCGCTGATTGAGTTCCATGATGTCGCAGTCGGCGAGACAGGGGCCAGCCTTGGCTGTGGACGTGGTGGTGGCACTGCCGTGGGTGGCAGCAAGAACGCCCATGGCGGCACCTGCGGTAATGAAATCGCGACGTGTGGTCATCTGGGATTTCTCCTGAGAGGTCTGACTAGCTGTAAGTGGATTCTACTGTTCGGAACATGCGGCACGCATAGATTGTTTTCCGTGAAACGATTCATAATCGAAGTGATTCGATATATGTATTTTCTTAGCGTGGTGCCCGGAGGGAGACTTGAACTCCCACGACCGGTTAAGGTCTGCGGATTTTAAGTCCGCTGCGTCTGCCAGTTTCGCCATCCGGGCATGATTGTGTACAACGTTGCTTGCGATATTTTTGAATGCAACCCTATCATCCTACTGCAATCGCAGAGGTTGCGGAACGTTGTTGGATATTGTGTTTGGAAAGTCACGCGGCATTGCAGAAGTATGGTTGCCCCCCAGGGATTCGAACCCCGATAGGCTGCTCCAGAGGCAGCTGTCCTACCATTGAACGAGGGGGCAATGCCGAGTGATGTTGGCCGCGCCGGTTAGAACAAAAGCACGACGCCTTAAACATAGTAAAGCCCGCCGCGCTAACGGTCAACGCTGGCAAAGGCACGCGACTTTACTCATCGCGCAGGATTTCCAGCGGCCGTTGCCCAAGTATGCGATGGCTGGCAATCCAACCTGTGGCGCAGGCCAGCAATGCCGTGGCAAAAACTGCCATCAGCGATACCAACCATCGGCTGGGATGCTCGGCCTCCATCTTGATGAGCAACACTGAGGAGAGCAGGTTGGCAAAAATAACTCCAGCCGCGCCAGCCACCAGCCCCTGCACAAGAAATTCAATGCTGAAGATGGTGACGATGCGGCGACGCGTGGCGCCCAACGCCTTTAGCACGACGACTTCGCGAATGCGGCGATAGCGAGTGCCGGCGATACTGGCCGCCAGAATCACGCAGCCTGCGAAGATTGAAAAACCTGCAAGGAACTCGACCACAATTGCAATCGTGCGTACCACGCCGCGAACTGTCTCCAATACTTCCGCCACATTGATGATTGTGATGGTAGGAAAAGCACTGTAAAGCGCTCGCTGCACATCATTCACATGGTTCACATCCACATGCACAGCGCCGTACCAGATGGTCGGGTAGCTAGCGAGCACGGCATGCGGCAGGATAAATTCCGCGCGGCTGTACCCGTGTTGGCCATCGCTCTTGATGATGGCGGAAACAACAGCCGGTATGGCATGACCGCCAATCGTGAATGTGATGGTTGCACCCAGTGGAGCGTGCAACCGCTCCGACATGCGCTGTCCAATGGCTACCTGCGGCGAAGTCTCCCCACTCTTCCACCAGTTGCCGCGCAACACGCGCGTGCCCGGAGGTAACGGGTCCGACCAGGACAAGTTCACCGCCTGCAACATGCGTTGCGGATAATTTTCTAATTTCAGCTGTGCTGACGGCACACCGTTGATGGCCGTGATGCGTGCACCGACTGCTGGCACCGTTTCAATATCGCCTTTCACGGCGGGTTGCTGCTTCAGCAACGCAACCACACCATCCAGTTCCTGCGGAGCAATATCCACGAGAAACACATTCGGCTGGTTCGGGCCGGAGCTCAGCTTCATTTCCTTCACCACGGTCTGCTCCACCAGAAACACTGTGGTAATGAGCATGACTCCCGCCGCCAGCGTGGCGAGGATGGATGCGGTCTGATTGCCCGGGCGATAAAGGTTTGCCAGACCCTGACGAATTGCTGAGGGCAAATGTAGTCGCGTTTTTTCCAGCACGGCGCGCGCTGCCACCAGAACAAGTTTCGATAGCCCCAACATCACCAGCAGCAATATTGCCAATCCAGCTGCAAAGCGCGTTCCCACCATGGCCGATTCACTGAAGAGCGATGCGATGGCAGCCAGCACGGCAAGAATCAAAACACTAGCAAAATACTGCGGCCAATGAGCGCGGAAATAATTTACAGCTGGACTGCTGGATGTTGCCGATGACGTATCCACCGTATCCACTGTCCGACGAAGTATCAGTCCCGGACGGATAGTGCGGATGCGCAACAGCGGCGGCAGTGTGAACAAGAGCGTGGTCAACATCCCCACCACAACAGACAGTCCGACAGCGTGCCATTGCAAGGCGAGATCCGGTTGCAGGGGAATATACTGCTTCATCAACACGGGCAACACGGCTTGAACAGCAAGACCACCGGCAATTCCCAGCAGCGATCCAAGCAGGCCAAGCGTCAACGTCTGCAGCAGAAAGATGCGCATGATGTGCTGCGATTTTGCGCCTAGCGACTTCATGATGGCGATAGTGTCAAGTCGTTGCTCCATATGCCCGTGCATGGCCATGGCAACGCCCAACGCGCCCAGCACCATTGCAACCAGACAAAGCAGGCTCAACATATTGGTAGAGCGGTCCAGCCCCTGCGAGATGGACGGATTCGTTTCCTGAAAGTCCGTGACCTGCGCTTCCGGAAGTAAATCAATCAACTGCTGCTTGATGGCAGCAACGTTATTTCGCAATGCAACAGGAAGCCGAAAGAGAATGCGTTCACTGCGACGGCTGCCAGGTTGCAGCAACGTTGTCTGCGCCAGCGCCTCATGCGAAATCAACACCCGCGGACCAATTGCAAAGCTGGAAGAGAGTTGATCTGGTTCGCTCTGAATAACAGCGGCAATGCGAAATGGATGACCACCGAGATTCACCGTATCGCCGACCTGAAGATTCAGGCGCATTAGTAAATCCGCGCCGACCGCAATCGTGTTGTCGGTAAGTGCCACCGGTAGAGCTGCCGCTGGCTGCAATTCGACTTTTCCATAAAAAGGATACGCAGTTGGGTCAACGGCCTTGAGAGAAATTAAAATCGGATTCGATTCCGTCATCAGCAAACTGGACACTGCAGCAGCCGATGCCATACTCGTCATTTCAGTAACGCTGGTGGAATCAATTCCCTTCTGCTGCAAATTCTTGATGGCATCCAGTTCCGCCTGCGACGGCGGCTCCGTCATGTGCGCAGAGAGGTCCGCCGCCATGATGCTGCGCGCATTCAGCAGCAACGCCTGGCGAAATGCCATGCTAAAACTGCGCACGCCCGTGATGGCCGCTACGCCGATGGCCACCGAGAGTACGACAAAAACAAATTTGCCTGCGGAGTGGCGCATATCTCGCCACGCAATTTTCAACGCAGTTGTCCAGCGGAGCGGTCTGCCTTTCATTATTTCCGTCCCGTGGATGTGGTCTTGTCCTGCACAACGCTACCGTCGCTGAGCGTGATGCAACGCGTTGCATGTTGCGCGACGACGGGGTCATGCGTTACCAGCACCAGCGTTGCGCCTTCGTTGCGATTCATGCTCATCAATAGATCCAAAACATGTTTGCCGTTTACGCTGTCCAGGTTGCCGGTTGGCTCGTCGGCCAGAACAATTGGCGGCTTCAACATGAAGGCTCGCGCCAAAGCGACGCGCTGCTGCTCTCCACCAGAAAGCTGCACCGGGTAATGATGCATGCGATCGCGCAGCCCCACTTGATCCAGTAATGACTTTGCCCGCTCCAGACCGCTGCCTTCGGCATTCAACTCATGCGGCAGCAAAACATTTTCCAGTGCGGTCAGCGTGGGAATGAGTTGGTATGACTGGAAGACAAATCCTATCTTGCTGCCTCGCACTGAAGCCAGCTTGTTCTCTTCCAGATTGCCGATGGAAACTCCATCGAGCACCACATCGCCAGAACTTGGCGTATCAAGCCCGGCAAGCAAACCAAGCAGCGTGCTTTTACCACTGCCGGATGCGCCCATGTTGGCGACAAACTCTCCCGCTGGAACATTGAAGTTGATCTCCTTCAAAATCTCCACACGGCGGCTTCCGTTCTGGATCGTCTTGGTCAGCGCACGAACTTCAATCATCATTTTCACCCGGCTTGCCCTGCTTTGTTAGATTGTATGAATGGGCCAACGAAACTATTGTCGCAGCTTCTGCGTTGCAGCGTCTGCCGTTCTTCTGTTGATGGCGACGGCATGTAAATCTGCGGCACCTGCCCCAGATGCAAATTCAGGCCACGCTGCCGCCAATCCAATTCCTGCTGCCACTACGCCCGATACTCGACCTACCATTGTTTGCTTTGGAGACAGCCTGACGGCTGGTTACATGGCTGGCCCAGGAGAAAGCTATCCTGATGCGTTGCAGAGTTTGCTGGACCACGACGGCTATCACTACCACGTCATCAATGAAGGCATCAGCGGCAACACTACTAAAGACGGTCTTGATCGCCTGTCCGACATACTTGATGAGAAACCTGCTGTCGTCATCATCGCTTTCGGCGGTAACGATGGACTGCGAGGTCTCCCGATTAG
>CAIZGA010000188.1 GCA_903932385.1 uncultured Acidobacteriota bacterium | reverse complement strand
GTGCCGCTATCGACCAGCAGAGAAAATACGCCTTCGTGCAGACCGCAATCCGCCACAGCTTTTTGTATCGCGCGACCTACCAGTTCTGAAGTGCCAAGATGCGATGGATGCGACTTGACCACGACAGGGCATCCGGCCGCAAGCGCCGATGCGGTATCGCCGCCGGCGACAGAAAATGCTAGAGGGAAATTGCTGGCACCGAAAATTGCAACAGGCCCCAACGCAATTTTCTGCGAACGCAAATCAGCACGGGCCAGCGGCTTGCGTTCGGGCAGAGCGGGGTCAATCGTAACGTTCAGCCATCGACCATCACGAACCACAGCGGCAAAGAGCCGCAACTGCCCAACAGTGCGTGCGCGTTCGCCTTCGATGCGCGGGCGGGGAAGACCAGTCTCTGCGATAACACGCTCGATGAGCTGCTCGCCAAGATCGAGCAGGCCCTGTGCGATTGCCTCCAGAAATTGTGCGCGCTGCTCCAGACCCGTATTTCTGTAGGAGTCGAAAGCCGCATCGGCCAGCGTGCAAGCCGCATCCACATCCGAGATACTGCCGCCACCAAAAGCCGGCTGCAGTTGTTCGCCTGTTGCCGGATTGATGGCATGGATTACTCCGGAGTTCCCAAGCACAGCGCGCGAGCCAATCAGCATCGCACCGGTCACATCCATCAAAGCCATGGAGACTCCTCGACTATTTTCGGTTCTAATTAAATTCTTTAGCTGGAATTAATGTACAGCAGGAATTAAATCCAGCCGCTTGATGTCGCCAACAATGAACAGATAGCTGAAGATTGCCACCAGCGCCGTTGCGCCAACAAAGATGAGCGCATCATTGAAGGATCCAGTTTTGGTGACAAGGATGCCGATAATCGTCGGCGTAGTGATGCTGGAAAGATTCCCGAAGAGATTGAAGAGGCCGCCGTTGACGCCAATCATCTCCTTCGGCGAAGCATCGGCAATCACCGTCCAGCCCAGCGCGCCAAAACCTTTGCCGAAAAATGCCAGTGACATCAGCGTGAGGACTACGACCTGCACATTTGTGTAGTTGCAACCAATCATCGTGACGGAAAGAAGCATGCCGAAAATGATGGGCATCTTACGCGCAAAGCTAAGTGAGAATCCGGCATGTAGCAGTCTGTCTGAGACGACTCCGCCAAGGATGCCGCCAATCGAACCGCACAGGCCCGGCAACGCCGCCGCCATGCCCACGTGGAGTATGTCCATGTGGCGCGCTTGCGCGAGATACAGCGGAAACCAGGTGAGGAAAAATGTTGTCAGCGTGTTGATGCAAAACTGCGCGATGTAAATCCCCACCAGCATTCGCTGTCGAAGCAGCAGGCAGACGTTGCTCCACGTCAGCGGATTCGCCGCCGATTTGCCGCGGTCAATGTTGACGAGACCACCGCCCTGTTCAATCAAGTTGATTTCCGCATGCGAAATGAGTGGGTGGTCCTTTACATTGTGAATCACGCGAGACCACACATATGCGTGCAGCAGGCCGAAGGATCCCATAAACCAAAAGCAGCTGCGCCAGCCAAAGGTGTGCGTCAGCCAGCCAAAGAGTGGAGCGAACAATACCAGAGCGAAATATTGTGATGTATTGAAAATGGCGGATGCACGGCCACGTTCTACTGTGGGGAACCACGCAGCAACGATGCGTCCATTGCCGGGAAACACTGGCGACTGGGCGAGGCCAGAAAGCAGGCGCAATAGGAAAATTACGCTGAAGGCCCACGCGGCAGAAAGATATCCAGCGCAGCCGACAAGAAATGCGAAGATCGACCAGCAGATGATACTGATGCCGTAAACGCGTTTGGAGCCGAAGCGATCGAGAAGACCGCCGGCAGGCAATTGGCCAAATACATAGGCCCAGCCGAAGCCAGAAAGTAACAAGCCCATTTTGGCGGGGCCAATGGCCAGCGCTTTCTGTATGACTGCACCAGCTACCGAGAGCGCTGCGCGATCACCATAGCTGAAACAACTGGCGAGAAAAATCATCCCGACAATGATGTAGCGAACGTGGGTTGTCTTTTCGCCGGATTGCACTTGCGTGGTCTGCACCTAGTCGCGCCCCGCCATCAGTTGGGTCAGCGCAGTCATTTCCTCTGGATCCAAGTCCAGCAGCGGTGTGCGCACATGCCCGGCAGATCTGCCGATTATCCGCATGCCAGCTTTTACGATGGAGACAGCATAACCTTTGCGACGGTTGCGGATAGCGATGTAGGGCAGCACAAATTCGCGCAACTGTTTGTAGACTTCTTCGCGGTCACGGCAGCGAACGGCGGCATAAAAATTCTGCGCAAAGCGTGGCAGAAAATTAAAGATTGCCGATGAATAGGTCGTAACGCCCATCTCAAGATACGGTAGCGCGAAAGTCTCCGACGTGGGCAGGCCGCCGATGTAGGTGAGCCGCTCTCCCATGCGCGCGTAGATGCGGGTCATCAATTCAATATCGCCATAGCCATCTTTGAATCCGATGAGGTTCGGGCAGCGCTCGCAAAGTATTTCGATTGCGGTTTCATTCAGGATGGCATTATCGCGGTTATAGAGTATGACGCCTAGATTGGTTGACGCGCACACAGCTTCTACGTGCGCCATGATGCCCGCGGGTTCTGCAATCCATTTCATCCTGTTTTTGTCCAATAATTGGACACTTCCCCTGTTTCGGCAGGAAATTGTCAAGGATCTTTCGGTCGTTCTTGGCATCTGCG
>CAIZGA010000187.1 GCA_903932385.1 uncultured Acidobacteriota bacterium | reverse complement strand
GCGGCGCTGGCGGCCGGAGCGAAAGATCTCGGCTTCGGAAAAAATTCGCAGGCGGGCAACAAGCCATCGCGCACCGAACATGACATTCCGATGAGCATGGTGGCGCTTGGTTCCGTGTTGTTGCTGGCCATCATGTTTGTGTTTCTCGAATTCAAACCGATACCGGGCGCGCAGGTGGGCTGGCTGGCGAACCTTGCGGCGTCGCTGCTGGTGATGGTCTTTGGATTTTTATTTGTGACGGTGAGTTCGCGCATCGTCGGCATTGTTGGCAGTTCGGCCAGCCCGGTCAGCGGCATGACGATTGCAACGCTGATGGCGACGGCTGCAGTTTTTCTGGTGATGGGTTGGACGGCGCCAGCCTTTGGTGCGCTGGCAATTACCATCGGCGGCACAGTTTGCATTGCGGCATCGAACGCCGGCGACACATCGCAGGATTTGAAGACGGGTTTCCTGATTGGCGCGACACCGTGGAAGCAGCAGGTGGCCGTGATGATTGGCGTGATGGCGAGCGTGGTCTCCATCGGCTTCACGCTGAACCTGATGAATACGGGCCTGGAAGAATTTCATCCGATTACGATTGCGTATGACATGACGCAGCCGCAGGATGGCGTGGTGGTGCAGCAGCAACACTTCAGCCGCGCGCACGTGCAACTCACGCTTCCGGACAAATCACACCAGGTGGTGAATGGCAGCCAATATGAATTGTTGAACGCGTTGGGCAGCCACACACTGCCGGACGGGAAATATCTTTACAACCCGGCCACGGGAAAAATTGAAGTGCAGTGGGTGCAGGGCATCGGCAGCGAGAAAGCGGCGGCGCCGCAGGGCCGGCTGATGGCGACAGTGATCAACGGCATCCTGACGCGCAAGCTGCCGTGGGGACTGGTGCTGCTGGGTGTGGCACTGGTGCTAACGGTGGAACTGCTGGGCGTGCGCTCGCTGACGTTTGCCGTGGGCGCGTATCTTTCCATCGCAACCACACTGGCGATTTTTGTCGGCGGTGTGATGCGGTGGATGGTGGACGCAGCGGTGCGGCGAGCGGGCGGTAACGCGGAAGATACGGAAAGCGAAGTCAGTCCGGGCAGCCTGTATGCCAGCGGATTGATTGCCGCGGGCGGCATTGTCGGCCTGCTGGGCGTGGCGATTCGCGCGTATGAGGGGCTGACGAATTACTCCATGCCGCGTTTCAGCACGACCAACCCGCTGTATCACGATTGGGTCTCAGTGCTGATGTTTGCGTTGCTGGCATACTCGCTCTACTACTTCGCTCGCAAGCCGATGAAGAGCTAAAAATCATCGGCTTTACATACACGAATAGTTAATCATTACTTCTGTTTCAGCAGAGCCAGCACTTCTTCGGCGTGGCCTTCGGGTTTCACGTTTTCGAAGATATGCAGCAGCTTCTGGTCGGGGCCGATGACGAAGGTGGTGCGCGCGATGCCGCGGACTTTTTTGCCGTACATATTTTTGTCCTTCATCACGCTGAACTGGTTGCAGACGGTTTCGTCAGGGTCGGCGAGCAGCGTGTAGGGCAGGTCGTACTTCTCCCGAAATTTTTTCTGCGCCTTCACCGTATCGCGGCTGATGCCGAGCACGATGGCGCCGGTCTTCTGGATTTTTTTGAACTGGTCGCGGAAGCCGCAGGCCTCAATGGTGCAGCCGGGCGTATCGGCGCGTGGGTAGAAGAAGAGCACCACCGGTGTGCCGGCGTACTGCTTCAGGCTGACCTCGGTGCCGTCCTGGTCCTGCAATTTGAAGTTGGCGACTTTGTCGTTGACCTGCATGGCGTGGTTCCTCCGGAAAAGTTGTCGGCGTGGGAGGCCGATGCGCGCAGCATACGCCGGTGCATACGATTATTGTAGATGGTGCGTCTTATGAGTGAGAGCCAAGCTGCCATGGGAATTTCCTGTCATCAAAATCGCCGGTTCATTCGCCTTGCGCAGGCGACGGCAGCAATGTGTTTGCTGACGGCGACGGCGGTGGCGCAGTATCCCACACGGACACAGGCACGTGCGAAGCCGCAGGCGCCGACCGTGCGCGCGGTGGGCGTGTTGGAGTGGATTGGCGAAGAAGGCAAGCCGACGGCGAGCCGGCTGGTTCCTATTTCCATTTTCATCAATGGAAATTTTCAGGATGCGGGTCTGTATCTTGCGCGGCCGGAACCGATGGCGCTGGATTCGGGTACGCGGTATGAGATTCAGAAGGCAGGAAATCCTTCAGGATATTTTGACCTGAGCAGTGCAGGGCGTTTACCGGTGGACCGATACGACACGCTGTGGGTGGGCCTGGGTGTGTGGAAGCCGCTGGAGGCCGTGAAGCCGCAGCGCTCGCCGCGCAACACGCAGCGGAACCCGACGCGCGCGCCTGAGGTTGCGATAGATGACGGGCAACCGCATCTGTTGCGTCGGCCGGGTTCGGAGTCGACAGATACGACGAATTCATCGACAGACAAAAAAACTTCGACGACTTCCGGTCCGACGGGAAATACTTCGTCTTCTGGAAATTCGGGCGGGCCGGTGTTGAATCGCCGATCGAATTCCGGCAGCGATACCAACTCAACACCCACGGGAACGATTGATAACAGCGGCGATGGCAATCCGCCGGATGCGGATGATCCGGACCGGCCGCATCTGCATCGTCCGCCGCCCCAGAGTACAACCAGCACGGCGAGCAGTGGCGGAAACTCCGCCGATACGCCGGAGACAAATCTGGCGAAGCTTGGAGATGACCCCAACCGCCCCACGCTGCACCACGGCAAGCCGACCGATGGGCCGAATGCGGAGCCCGAGGTACAACTGCAGGGCGAGCCGATTCTGATGCAGCAGCGCGTTGCGGTTTCTGATGCGGCTCCGCATGAAGTGCATACATTTCTGTATCACTGGGCGGATGAAAATTCGCTAACCGCATTGAAGGTGAAGCTGGAAGCGTTGGCGCAGAAAGCG
Organism: uncultured Acidobacteriota bacterium; assembly: GCA_903932385.1. Lineage (GTDB taxonomy): Bacteria > Acidobacteriota > Terriglobia > Terriglobales > Acidobacteriaceae > CAIZGA01. The sequence goes on along the minus strand of CAIZGA010000187.1, from coordinate 9,420 downwards.
ATTGCGGGATATGTGTTGCCGCAACCGGCGGTGCAGCCTGCGGTGACCAAGCCGACTCCGAAAGCCGCAAACAGTCGTGCGCGTTTGCCGGTGAAAACTGCAGCGCCCAAGCCGCCGGATAATTCGCTGACAGAGGAATCGCTAAGCAGCTACGAGCTGGCGTATGACAGCGGAGTGACGATGGTGTATTCGGCACACACGCCGGGCGATGGCGCGCAGAGGCGCTACGTGACGCTGGTGGCGCAGACGGATATTTATGATGAGCCGAGTGTGTTGCTGACCTCAGTGACCGACGAGGCGCACCTCGACCAGACTCCGCAGATGAAGCTGGTGGATGCAGTGGATGCGGATGGCAGTAATCGCGCGGAGTTGTTGTTTGAATTGCGCGCGCAGAAAGGCCGGCAGTTTGCGCTGTATCGCGTCTATCGCGGCACGGCAACGCAGGTCTTTCTTACGGGCGAATTGCCGTAGAAAATCTTTGCGACAAATCTACAGCGGATATTCTTTCAGCCATGCACGGAAGGCCGGGCCGAGGTCATCGCGCTTGAGCGCAAACTCGACAGTTGCCTTCAGGAAGCCGAGCTTGTCTCCGGCGTCGTGGCGCTTGCCTTCATAGCTGAAGCCGTAAACTTTTTCGTACTGCAGCAGCATCTTGATGGCGTCGGTCAACTGTAATTCGCCGCCCGCACCGGGCGTAACTTTTTCAATCATTTCAAAAATGCGTGGCGTAAGAATGTAGCGGCCGATGATGGCATTCTGTGACGGCGCTTCTTCCGCCTTTGGCTTCTCCACCATATTTTTCACGGCCAGGAGACGCGGGTTCTTCGGGTCGGGAGTGCAATCCAGACAGCCGTAGGCGGAGATGGCCGCGCCTTCGACAACTTCCGATCCGAGAATGGAGCAGCCGGTTTCGTTGTAGGCCTCGACCATCTGGCGGATGCAGGAAACTTTTGAGTCGACGATGTCATCCGGCAGCAGGACGGCGAAGGGCTCGTTGCCGACGACTTCCTTGGCCATCAACACGGCGTGGCCCAGACCGAGAGCTTCTGGCTGGCGCACATAAATAATCTTGGCGAGCTTCGATACCGACTGGGCCACTTCCAGCAGCGCTTTTTTTCCGCGCGCGGCGAGGGATGCTTCCAGCTCGGCCGACTTGTCGAAATGGTCTTCCATGGTCGTTTTGCCGCGGCCGGTGACGATGATGATCTCTGTACAACCGGCAGCCACGGCTTCTTCAACGCCGTATTGGATGAGTGGTTTATCCACCAGAGGGAGCATTTCCTTAGGGGTGGCTTTGGTGGCGGGCAGGAAACGCGTGCCCATGCCTGCGGCGGGGAATACGGCCTTGCGGACCTTCATGATGGACATAAGTTGGGGAACCTCAAAAACATGGTACTCGCGCGCGCGCGAACCGGGCATCCCCTAAGTTGGTCACGGAACCAAATCACTAAAGAGTACTTAGTGGATGATGTTTCCGGAACGTGTCCGCAGCTCTCGATGGATTTTTTCAAGGATATCGGCGAGGTTGGCCTTGGGCACATCGCGTACATCCACCCCGTAGCGGGATGCAATCTTGAGATAGAGCTTCTCCACAGTTTCATCGCTGCCGAAATCCCACAAGGAAGATTCATCCGAGATGAAGGCCCAGGGCAGTTCAAGGACATGCTGAATCAGGTCGTCGAGCAGCGCACCATTACGGTCCACTTTTTCTGTGGAGGCGAACTTGATGGGCAAATTCAGACCGGGGCGGAGCTGTGGGTTTTGCTCTTTGCGGCGAAGCTCAAATTTCTCCCGCAGGTCGGTCATCGCTGCCTCGCGGGTTGGGCCCAGACCACAAAGTCCAGCCCAGCCGAGCAGGTCGACACGATATCGAGAGTCCGCCACGATATTAGGCCCCTGATCGATTTCATCGATTGGGTAGTCGTGAAGTTCCCACTGACGCTTGCGGAAAGAAAGCAGCCAGAAAAGGCGGCGCTTCATATCGCGAAGAAATATTTTGCGGCGAGTCATTCACCCTCGCTGGAGCGCTCACCAGCGCTGCGGACCTCGGGGAAGGTGCTTGGATCTTCCATCATCCAGAAGCGCGATGTAGATTCGCGATTGATTTTTTCCAGAATGTCGATGAGCAAGGCATCAGGCACATCGCTCACATTTACGCCGTAGCGTTCGAGCGTTAGTTGATAATATGCGTCGTTCGTAGCTTCGTCGTGGAAGTCCCACAGCGTGGACTCATCCGAGACCAAAGCATCGGTTTGCCCGAGGACCATTTGCAAATAATCTGCAGCCAGCCAGCGGTATTGCAGGATGCGGTCCGGCGGACCATAGGCGGACTCAATTTCGGCAGGGGCCTGCTTCGCGCCGATTGCATTTCGGATTCGAGAGAGCAGGCCCATGCAGAGTCTCCTGTGCGGCTTCGGCTAGAGTGTAGGTGAGTCGTCGCCGAGCATCGCCTTGCGGATGATTTTAATCGGAGCGAATCCCTGACGCATGAAGTTGTCGTGAAACTGCTCCAGCGAGAAGGCCGATCCTTGTTTCTTCTTCACGTCTTCGCGCAGCTTCATAATTTCCAGCTTGCCCAGCGTGTAGTAGAGATAGGTCGCGTCCGACGTGCCGCGTTTGGTTTCCATCTCGCCAACGGCGCGGGACTGGTAGCCTTCGGTGACAAAAAAATTCACAGCGTCATCAAAGCTCATGGTGCCGCCAACACCGGTGTGCATGCGGATGGCAACGATGAATCGTGCATCGCGCAGCAACGCGTCCTGCAATTGGCCCAAACGGATGAGCCGCGACTCGCGCAGGTCTTTCACGCCAACACCGGGTTGTGCGAAACCTTCGTCCAGCATCATCTGCTCGGTGTAATGTGCCCAGCCTTCAATGTTGCTATTGGCGCCCATGATCTTGCGCACCTTGCTGGGGAACTCCGGCGTCCACAGGAACTGAACGTAGTGGCCGGGCCATGCCTCATGAATGCTGGTGCTGATGATGGTGCCAACGTTGAACATCGCCATGTGTTCGGCAATGTGTTCCGGAGTCCAATCCTTTTCCGGCAGCGTCACGTTGAAGTAGGCCTGCTTGGAATGCGTCTCATAGGGTCCCGGAGGGTCCATGCTGGCGAAGGTGGTGGCGCGCATGAAGGGCGGCGTCTCTTCCAATGTGGGCTGCACGTCGCCGGGGATGGTGATGATGTGGTGCGAGCGGATGAAGTCCGTCAGCTCCGTAAACGTATTGTGGAAGGCCTGCAGCAGTTGGTCCGGCGGCGGATACATGGCAGCGAGTTCAGCCAGCACTTCACGCGGAGTTTTGCTCGGATCAAGTTCATGGGCAATGCGCGCGAACTCGGCCTGGTTCTTGTGCAGGTCTGCATAGCCAATCTGCAGCAGTTTGTCGAGCGGCGTATCCACCATTTCGTCGTAGGAAAGTTTGCGGCTGAAAGTATCTGCGCCGAAACGGAAGTCGCCATTGGAACGCGGCAGCAGGTCGGTTTTCAGCCATTGCTCGTAACTTTGCAGAGCGGCGATTACGTCGGCGTTGCTCTTGGCGAAGTCGGCCTTCACTTGCGGATCGGTTGCATCGGTAAAGCCGGAAGGCAGATCTGTCTGGAAGAAGCTGATGAGGCCGGGCATTTGCTCGATGGCAATTTCTGTGTAGATGCGTGGCGGGTTCTTCAGGTTCTTGCGTGCTTCCAGCAGTGCCTGCGGCATCTGGCGTTCGCGTTCCACAACGGCGCGCAGGCGCGTATCGGCAGAAGCGAATTTGCGGCTCATCAACACAAAGGCGGAGTTGGTGATGCCGCTGGAATAGTTGTCAGGATTTTTCTCCCACATGCGAATGGTTTCGAGCGAGAGCAATTGCGAACGGATGCTGCCGAGCACAATGGCCAGGTCGCCGGCATCGTCGCGATCGAGAGCGGTGGGATCAATCTCCTCAAACTTTTTCTCGTACTCGTGCTGCAGTGCCGCTTCACGCTGTACGGCGGCGGCAGAGTAGTCCTCCAGTTGTGTGTCGTACTGGTGGAAGCCCAGCGCGGTCGAACTGGTGGGCGAGAGCGGCAGATACACTGTGTCAAAATATTCTTCGGTCAGCGCGTGGAAAGTCTGCGGCATGCCGTCGGCGGAAACGTGGCTACGCGGCTTTGGCTTTTGCGCTGCGGCAATGTTCATGGCAAGAGCTGCTCCCAGCAGAAAGATAAAACAACGAGTAGATAGACGCACCGACACCTCACAGAAGCGAATATACGGTCAAAAAGAGATTGTACGGCTTTACGGGGCCTCTCGAAAATAGCCAGCGGTTAGACGATAGCGGAGGCTTCACGCATCTTCAGTGAGGCCAGCAGCGCGCGCGCCTCTTCGATGACGGCTTCGGGAGCGGCGGTTGTCAGCGGCCAGCGCAGCACTCCCTGCGGAGAAAACTGTGCGCCGCGTTTCTGCTGCCGCGCTACCATACGCATTAGTTCATCGGGATCAATCCGTGCGTCCTGCGCGAAGCGAAGCTGCAAAGTGTCCTGCATCATGGCCACGCCGGGTTTGCTGCGGGAGTCGCGAGCGACGGGCAGTGCAATCCGTTTGCGTTCCAACTGGACTACGCCGGCGCGTTCGCATTCCAATCGCAGAAGACCGGCGAGCAGGAGATGTTCCACCGCGGGCGGTGGTGCGCCGTAGCGGTCGGTCAATTCATTGCGAACATCATTGATGGCGGCTTCATCTGCTGCGCCGGCAATGCGTTTGTACATGCGGAGACGCTGGTTTTCTTCAGCAATATAATCGGCATCAATGCGCAGGCTGATGCCGAGGTTGAGTTGTGTCTTCGGCAACTCAGCTTTGTCTTCGCCCTTCAGCGCGCGCACGGCCTCTTCCAGCATGGTGGTGTACATTTCAAAACCGACCGCTTCAATGTGGCCGCTCTGTTCGCCGCCCAGCATGTTGCCCGCGCCACGCAACTCCAAATCGAGCGCGGCGATTTTAAATCCGGCACCGAGGTCGCTAAATTCTTTCAACGCGGTCAACCGTCTGCGCGCTACATCGGTCAATTCTTTTTCCGGTGGAATTAGCAGGTAGGCGTAGGCGCGGCGATTGGAACGTCCCACGCGGCCACGCAGTTGGTAAAGCTCGCTGAGCCCGTGACGTTCCGCGCGATTGATGATGATGGTGTTCGCCAGCGGAATGTCGAGTCCGTTTTCGATGATTGTTGTGGCGACCAGCACATCGTATTCGTTGTGCATGAAGGCAAGCATCACGCGTTCCAGTTCGGTCTCGCCCATCTGGCCGTGTGCCACCACAATGCGCGCCTGCGGCACCTGCTCGCGTATGCGCGATGCGATTTCGTAAATCGTTTCCACGCGGTTGTGAACGAAGAAAATCTGGCCGCTGCGTTCCAGCTCCAATTCAATGGCGGTGCGAATCAGCTTCTCATCAAACTTGGCCACAATGGTCTGGATGGCCATGCGATCTTTGGGCGGCGTCTCAATCACGCTCATGTCGCGCAGGCCGGCCAGTGACATATGCAGCGTGCGCGGAATCGGTGTGGCGCTCATGGCGAGCACATCCAGTTCCGCGCGCATCTGCTTCAGGCGTTCTTTGTGGCGCACGCCGAAGCGCTGCTCTTCATCCACGATGAGCAGGCCGAGGTCCTGAAAGACAATGTCTTTCGATAGCAGGCGGTGTGTGCCGATGAGAATATCCACCTTGCCCTGCGCTGTGCGCTCCAGAATATCTTTCTGTTCCTTCGCTGTGCGAAAGCGCGAAATCATTTCCACCGTGATGGGGAACTGCGCGAAGCGGCGGCGGAAGGTTTCAAAATGCTGGAAGCTGAGTACTGTGGTCGGCGTGAGTACGGCAACCTGCTTGCCGTCCTGCACTGCTTTGAAGGCCGCGCGCATGGCCACTTCCGTTTTGCCGTAGCCCACATCGCCGCAGAGCAGGCGGTCCATCGGCTGCGTCGATTCCATGTCGCGCTTGATGTCGGCGATGGCGGAGAGCTGATCGTCCGTCTCGTTGAACTCGAATGCATCTTCAAACTCACGCTGGAATTGATTGTCCGGCGGAAAGGCGTGGCCTTGCGCTGCCTTGCGTGCGGCGTACAGCTTTAGCAACTCGCCGGCCATCTCCTGCATGGCCTTCTTCACGCGAGACTTGGTGCGCGCCCACTGCTGGCCGCCCATGCGGCTCAGTTCCGGCGCGGGACCGCCGTCGGCTGAACGATATTTTTGCACCAGGTCCAGCCGCGTCAGCGGAACATAGAGTCGTGCCTGATCGGCAAACTCCAGCACCATGAATTCTGCGTTCTGGCCTTCCTGCTCAATTTCTTTCAGGCCCTGGTAGCGCGCGATGCCGTGCTCCACATGCACGATGTAGTCGCCGACGGCGAGATCGCGGAAGTCAGAAAGGAACGCGGAAGTCTTCAGCTTGCGTGTGGTGCGTCGCGGCGCCAGCTCGGCCTCATCCACCAAATCCTGCGCGCCGAAGAGAATAAAGCTGCGGGAATTTTCCAGGCCCAGCACCTGCACGCCGTTGGCGATGGCGGCGCGGACAATCACCGGCGGCGGGTAATCGGAATCCTCCGCGGAAAAATCTTCCACATCAATACGCTGTTCGGCTTGTGCCGTGCTGCCGATGCGATATGCAATGTTGTACTCGCGCAGAATGCCGGCCAGCCGTTCCACTTCGCCGGAGTTGGGTGCCGCCAGAATCACCTGCGTTTGTTTGCGTAGCAGCCGCTGCAGTTCATCGCGCAACGCCGGCACCGAACCGTGAAAACGCATTGTTGTGCGCGTGGCAAATTCCACTTCGCTCAACTCGCTTTTGTCATCACTCAGCACATCCACTGCGCCCAGCGGATCCAGATCGCAGCCGCTGAAAGTTTTTACGCGGTCTTCCAGAGTCCACGGATCAAAATAAATATCTTCCGGACGAATCAGCGAGCCGATGCCGGAACGCTCATGTCGCTGTTCAACTTTGTTCCACCAACGCTCTGCCTGGTTCTGCACCATCGCAGGCTCGTCCAGCAGAACTCGCAGCTGCTTTGCCTTGCCGCCAGCGAGCAAATCGAAGAGCGTGCTGGTCGCTCCGGCAACCGGCGCAAAAAATTCCCAGCCGGGAAACGGACCGACGCCGGATTCTGCAAGATCGATTTCGGAAGTCGACCCGGTGAGCCGCGCATGAACCGCGCCAAGAAATTTATCGGTCGCGGGAGTTTCCGTAAGCGGCAACAGCAGCACCGACTCCAAAGGAGTCGCCGTGGCCACCGTACGCTGCGAGACAGGATCAAACTCGCGAATGGATTCAATTTCATCGCCGAAGAAATCGATGCGTACCGGCGCTGGCATTTCCGGGCCGAAGACGTCGAGGATGCCGCCGCGCAGCGAAAGCTGGCCGGGCATGTCGACGGCCTCAACTTTTTCGTAACCGGCGTAAAGCAGTTGCTCCAGAATCATTGCGGGAAGAAATTCCTCGCCGCGATTCAACCGCAGTGCCAGCGCCGCATAATGTTCGCGCGGAAACAACCGCATGGCTGCCGCTTCCACCGGTGCAATGAGGATGTTCACGGATTCCGGTTCCGCAGCAATACGCCAGAGTACGGCGGCGCGCTGCTCCTGAATTCCCCCATGCGGCGAAAGATTTTCAAAGGGCAGCACGTCATGCGCGGGAAGTCGCAGCACCTGTTCCGCAGCCATCGCGCCGGTCAGTTCGCACGCAGCCTGTACTGTCAGGTGGAGTTCTTCGGCGGCCTTGTTATCCGCGACCAGAACGAGCAGCGGAATTCTGGATTCTGATTTTGCAGTCTGCAAATCGCGGGCCAGCAGCGGCAGATACAACGCGCGCGCGGTTGCGGTCAGTCCAGAGACACGACGACGCCCCGATCCGGCGGCCAGGTGCCGTCGAACTCGCTCAAATGCCGGGGAGTGTTCCATGTCCGCAAACAGGCTGCGGACGAAGGGAAGAACCATAACTGTGCTGATTCTACCAACCTGCGCTTGTGGTAAGCTGCCAGCCATGTTCCACAGAATTTTTGCAGTGCCGATGCGGGCCATCGCGATGCTGCTGTTGCTGCTCTGCGTTAGTGGAGTTGCACGTGCGGCTCATCGCGAGCTGGTGTTTCTTGACACTGATATCGGCGACGATATTGACGATGCCTTTGCGTTGACGTTGCTGCTGCAAAGCCCGAAGGTGGAGCTGCTGGGCGTGAGCACAGCTTTTGGCAATACGCAGTTGCGGGCGCAACTGGCATCGCGCCTGCTGGATGCGAACGGTCGCAGCGGTATACCGGTAGGCACGGGCATTGCTTCGCCTTCGCGCACAACGTTCACGCAGCGCAACTGGGCTGAGGGTGCAGCGCAAACAAAGTTTGTGGATGGGTTGGATCTCCTGACAAAATCCATCCAGGCGCATCCCGGCAAAGTGACGCTAATCGCAATCGGCCCGCTGACAAATATCGGCGCGCTGATTGACCGCGACCCTGAAACCTTCCGCAAACTGAAGCGTGTGGTGATTATGGGCGGCTCGGTTTATAAGGGCTATCGCGGCAAATCCTCCACCTCTCCCGATGCGGAATACAACATCAAGATGGACGCTGCGGCGGCGCAAAAACTTTTCAACTCCGGCGTGCCGCTGAATGTGATGCCGCTGGATTCGACCATTCTGCCGCTGGACGCAACGAATGCGGGAAAAATTTACGGGCAGCCTGCGGCATTTGCGGCGGCGTTGAAGGAACTGGCCGCAGAGTGGACGGCCTCCACCGGCAATCCAAGGCCGATTCTCTACGATGTGATGGCGGTTGGCTCCGTGGTAAAGCCGAATGTCTGCCCGCTGACGCCGATGCATCTCGATGTCGACCTGCAGGGCTACACGCGGCCGGGGCCGGGCACGCCCAACGTGAATGTCTGCCTGCAGGCGAAGGAGTCCCGCTTCTACAAACTGCTGCGGAAGCGGCTGGCACATTCTCCCGCGCAATCGACCGAATCAACACGGTAAAATGTATCTGCATGCCAACAGCAATCGAAATTACGCCAGAGATTCTCGCCAAGTATGAGCCGGTCATCGGCCTGGAAGTGCACTGCCAACTGCTGACGCAGACCAAAGCTTTTTGCGGCTGCAAGAATGAGTTCGGTGGTGAACCGAACACGCACGTCTGCCCGGTCTGCCTCGGTTTGCCTGGAGCGCTGCCGGTGCTGAACCATCAGGCGGTGGATTTCGCCATTCTCGCGTCGCTGGCGCTGCACTGCACTGTGAATGAGACGAGCATCTTCGCGCGCAAAAATTATTTTTATCCCGACCTGCCCAAGGGCTATCAGATTTCGCAGTATGACAAGCCGCTGGCGGAGAACGGATATATTGACGTGCCAAGTTTTGACGCAGTCGGCAACGCCGTCACCAAACGCATCGGCATTACGCGCCTGCACATGGAAGAAGACGCCGGCAAAAGCTT
>CAIZGA010000186.1 GCA_903932385.1 uncultured Acidobacteriota bacterium | reverse complement strand
GTTACGCGCTTCGCTCATGCTGGCGGTCGAAATGCAAGATGCGGAATTCGCCGAGCAATGCCAGCAGATGATGAAGCAGGGAAGCCAGTGGGTGGATGCAAATCTTTTCAATGGCGAATACTACATCCAGAAAGTTCGCGGCATACCCGCAAATAGGATTGCATCCGGTTTGCGCAACGGAGCCGGCGCGGCAGACACCATGCATCCGGAATTTCAAGTGGGCGATGGCTGCCAGGTAGATCAACTGGTCGGTCAGTACATGGCCAATGTGGCCGGGCTTGGCGATTTGCTCGACCCATCGCATATCCGCAAAACGCTCGCGTCAATCCTGCGGTACAACTACAAAGCATCGCTCGCGCATCACGCATCCGTGCAGCGCACGTATGCGTTGAATGATGAATCAGCACTCGTCATTTGCGATTTCACGCGCGGCACATTGCCGGAAGTTCCCATGCCGTATTACGCCGAGGTGATGACCGGCTTCGAATACTCCGCTGCGATTCTGATGCTCGCCTACGACATGCAAGCGCAAGGAGTTGAGTGCATCGCCAACATCCGCCGTCGTTACGACGGTGAACGTCGCAATCCATTCGATGAATCGGAATACGGTCGTCACTACGCCAGAGCCATGGCAAGCTGGGCCGCCATCCCTGTGCTATCGGGTTTTCGCCATGACCCAACCATCAACGCCATTGAGTTCCATACAAATGCAACGGCGTCGACGCAACAAGGGTTCTGGTCGACGAATACGGCATGGGGAACTTTCAAACGTTCGCAATCAAATATCCAATTCAAAGTGGTCTACGGTTCGCAAAAAGTGAAACACGTATTCCTGCCGCCGAATGCGGGTCATTGGTCTGCAAGTCAATTGAACCGAAGTCTTGCAAGTAATACTGACACCAACCCAAGCAATCAAAAGACACGCATCAACTTAGCTGAGATTTTAGAAATAAGAAAAGGCAATTCATTACTGCTGATTCGAAACTAAACAGAAAGTAAAACGGCGCAACTCATATTGAGCTGCGCCGTTTATGTCTACCTTCAACGAACTTACTGCCGAGCAGGTGGCGTAGGCAGCGGCTGCGGTGGGGCTGGCGGCGCGGCAAAGCTGGCAGGGAATCCGAGCTGCTGCGGAGTGGGCAGCGGATCACCAGTTTTGTAATCGCGGGCCAACACGCGGAGATGCTCCGTGCGGTCCATCCACATCTGAATGGTGTGGTCGTAACGCTGCTGCACATTATTGAGGTAGACAGGCACGTTGGAGGTCATCCAGACGGCGCTGTACTCGTCGCGAATGGCGGAGTAGGCATTCATGAGGTTGGTGATGCGGTTGCCTCCGGCTGTGATGGTGCGTGCACCCGGGCTGCCACCGCGACGTCCACCGCCACCACCGCGAGTATTGGCGGGAACAGTTTCAGGATGGTTAAAGGCGTCGACAGCGTTGCGATAATTCTGCGCCATCTCGTCGGCCATCTCAATCTTGTATCCAATCAGATCAGCACGACGTGCACCGAGATCCATCGCATCCAATGCGTCCTGCTCGCGCAGGGGAGTGCCAGCGTCAACAGCGGCCTGACGTGCCTCGGCAACGAGCGAAACGATGTGCTCGGCGCGAGTACGAATCTCAGGGACGGAGGGACGCAGCCGATCAATGGTGATTTGTGCAGCCGGGTCCCACGGGTCGGCCCAGAAGAGTGAGTCATTAGCGTCGCCGGCATGGGCCTGCGAGATGAGAGAGTGGATAGTCATGAACTCAATCTGAGCTTCATCAATCTTGCCGCTCAAATCACCGTGAAATACCTGACCAAAGGACTGCTGGAACTGTGGGATGTTGCTCTCGCCCGGCTGCCAGGCGGCGGCTGCGCCGAAGAGAATGCCGTACCAGTCCATGTTGGCGAGGCCTTCACCATCGTCATTCCAAATAGTGTTGAGCTGGCCATCGCAGCCGAGACGCTGACCGTCGCGAGTGAACTGCTGAATGTTGTAGAGGCCGAGGTTGCCGTTCGGATAGACGCGTGACCAGTTGTTGATGCCCGGTGCGACCCAGGTTTCAAAACCGGCATCAGTAAACGGTTTGATGTAGCGATCAAATCCGTTGGCTTCGGGGTTGTAGGTCCACGGCACGGCGATGGTCGCGTCCTTGAAGGACTGCGGCATGGCCTTGACCAGGTCAGGGGAGTGATACGCGATATCGCCCCAGAAGAGTAGTTTGCGGTTGAGCGGCTTCAGCGAATCGACAATGCGATTCATGAACTTGAGATAAGCGGCGTTGAGGCTGGTTGCCTGAACTTCAGCCTTCGTCTGTCCAGCACCGAGTTCGCCAGTTTCATCTGCTCCCAGGTGGAGGTAGGGTCCGGTGTACTCCGCGGCAAGTTGCTTGAACATGTCATCGATAAGCGGTATGGAGCCAGACTGGCCGGGTGCGAGCACGGCACCGTGTGGCGTTTCAGCCAGCACAGAGTACTGTTCATACTGCAGCATCTTGTCGAGGTGGCCGAAGGCTTCCTGCTCAGGGATGATAGTGATGTGATACGGCTTGGCGTATGCGACCAATTCCTTGGCCTGCGCGGGAGAAATATGGCGACCCCACGGCGCAGCAATGGCATTGTCCGGATACTCCTGCGTGTTCTCCATGTACGGCGAGTAGATATTTGCTTTTACCGAGGCAAGCGTGCGTATCTGCTTCTTGATGAAATCAATCGTGGGGAAGGGGCCGCGGGAGAGATCATCGGAAAGGCCGCGATACTTCATGGCAGGCCAGTCGCGGATGTTGGCAAGATGCAGCACAGCGCTCGACCCATCGCCGGCAATCAGTTGCTTCACGGTCTGCACGCCGTAGAAAACGCCTTCAGATGTCGCTCCGATGACGGTGAGTGACGTACTGGTCGCTGTGATGACGTATCCCTCTGGCTTCATCGCACTGTCAAACGTGACTCCGGCAGGCAGTGCGTGGGGCATACGCGCAATCACAACGCGGAAGCCAGTGTCAGAAACGCGAATCTTGCGGTCTTTGAGTGTGGCGGCGAAGTCAGTGGCAGCAAACTTGTCGTCAACTTTGCACATTTCACAGACAATGTGGATGCCCTTAGTGGCGAGTTTCACATCCGTGGTGGCATGAATTTCGCGCGGCATAGGGATGAGCTTGAGTGTCGGTGTCTGTGCCTGGGAGATGGACGTGGCGACGACTAAGGTAGCGAGAGCGGAAAGAACTTGATTGAGGCGCATGGCAACCAAGGTAAACGAAAATATATCCGCTGGGGAGAATTTCTTGATTTGCTAGATAGGGTGGGGAGGATTGCCTGAATGCTTGAGTGAATGATGGTGCCAGAAACTGCCTAGAAATGCAGTGGACAAGGTACTGGCGGAGAGACAGGGATTCGAACCCTGGATACCTTGCGGTATACACGCTTTCCAAGCGTGCGCCTTCAGCCACTCGGCCATCTCTCC
>CAIZGA010000185.1 GCA_903932385.1 uncultured Acidobacteriota bacterium | reverse complement strand
TCGCAAAGTGCGCGAAAGGATGGGAGAGCCGGACAGGCACCAGCGGAGCTTGTGGTGCTATCTCGCGAATTGCGGTGTCTAAGGAAAAAGAACAAGGAACGTTTAGATTCGCAAATAATCTTCATGGGCTGAGAATAGGATGCTGCGTATGAACCGGAGACTTGCCCGCTTTTCCTGCCTGGGATGCCTCTTCTTTTTCTGCTGTTTGTTGGCGGCGGATGAGAAGACAACCGATACCCCAACTACCGATAAGACTGATGCCCCAACTTTTGATTATGACGTTGCACACGCGCATGAGCTGAAGCCGCACCGAAGGTCGGTTCCACATACAGGCGTACAGGAAGGCTTCCATCAACTGAGGCTAACGTTGACGGTTTCTCCGATGGGCGATGTGGTAAAGGCCAGGGCCGGAGGCGACAAAGACGATATAAAGTTCTGGCCGGAAGTTGAGGAGGAGGTTTTGCAATGGAGATTCACTCCGTTTGAAGTGAATGGAAAGCCGGTGACTGCAGAGGTGCAGGAGTATCTCGATCTGGTGCCGCCGGAACGATTGCCGACCAAGCATGTGGCTGCGCCGGAGATTCGCCCGGACTCCAAAGTTGAAATTCGATTGGGACGAGGTGGATGCTTTGGCCGTTGCCCCAGCTATTCGGTGAGTGTGAGTACGGATGGAATTGAATTTAATGGCCAATACTTTGTGGTTGCGATTGGAAAATACACCGACACAGTGGATGCGAATGCAGTGCGCGTGCTGGCGAAAAAATTTACCGCTGCGGATTTCTATTCGATGGAAAATAAGTACGTCGCGAGTGTGACGGACATGCCGGGATATGTACTTTCTATTTCGATTGATGGCCACGAGAAACAAGTGGTGGATTATGTGGGCGAGTGGCTGGGCATGCCAGCGGTGGTGACTGAGCTAGAAGAGGACGTGGACAATCTGGCGCGGAGCAAGCGATGGATAGATGGGGCAGAGGGTCTGGTCTCGGCGCTACAGAGGGAGAAATTTAATTTTCAAAGCTATGATGCACAAGTGATTTTGAAGGGAGCGGCGGAGAAGGGAGAGGCTGCGACGGTGCGAGAGATGCTGACGGCGGGTGTGCCGCTTACTCCGATACCGGCACCGAAACCGGCGAAGCTATCCATTATTGTTCCGTTTGAGCATGTAGGATGGCTGAATGCGGCGGGCGCACACACGGATGTGCTGCGGATGTTGATTCGTGCGGGCGCGAGCAAAGAAGACCAGAACGACAAAGACCTGGGATTGGTGGCAGCTGCGCGGGCAGGCAATGTGGAAGGCGCGCGAGCGTTGATTGCGTATGGCGCGAATCCGAATGTGAATCTGAGGAAGTTGTTGGTTAACTGGAAGGGCGGCGGATTTTCTGTTGAGGGACGCGGCTCTGGAAGTGTGCTGATATATGCGTCAGAGTCTGGCAATCCAGAAATGGTGCGGGAAATTTTGCGCTACCACCCCAATTTAGAAGCCAGAGACCAAGAGGGGCAAACGGCAATTTTTACTGCGGGTAGTTCGAAGGATGATGACGTGGCAGGCGCAAGAGTGGAGTGTGTGAAGTTACTGGCGGAGGCAGGGGCGAATGTGAATGCGCGTGATGAAGATGGAAATACTCCGCTACATGAAATTTATGAGACGGATGTTGAAGAAGAACTTATCCGGCTGGGTGCGGATGTGAATGCGCGGAACAAGGATGGGGAGACACCGATTATGACAACGGTGGATACGGATGCGTATCCGCTGCTGATTGAGCATGGAGCCGATTTGACGGTGCGGAACAAGGCGGGAATGACGGTTGTGCAGGCGGTGGAAGAGAGATTTGGAGCCTATACAGCGGGTGAATTGCGGAAGGCGATTGCGGCGGCTAAGCGGTGATAGTTGGGTCAGCGAATGACGGTGGTGGCGGGGGAGAAGGCAAGGGTGGGCGTGGGTGGGATGATTTTTTCGAAGTCGGCGATGGGCATGGGCATGCCGAAGAGGTAGCCCTGGAAGGAGTGGCAGCCGAGGTTGGTGAGGAAGTCGCGCTGCGCGTCTGACTCGACGCCTTCTGCGATGACGGGCAGGTGCATGGCGCGGCCGAGGGA
>CAIZGA010000184.1 GCA_903932385.1 uncultured Acidobacteriota bacterium | reverse complement strand
TCGCTCGCATACTCCACATCCACCGCAATGCCGCTCAGGTCCTCAATCATGATTTCCGCGGCCAGGCCGGCATGTCGGCTCGATCCGCTCGCCGCAATCACAATCTCGCGGTTGGCGCCGAGCCACTTCTTCACCGTGTCAAAAATCTGCCGGTTCCATCCACCCTGTTGCAGGTAGCGCGCCAGCGTATCGGCAATCGCTTTCGGCTGCTCGTAAATTTCGCGCAGCATGTCGTGCTTGAATTCCTTCATCTGATCCACTGCTCCACTCATCTCGTTTTTCGTGTCCATGTTTTGATTTTATCGTGCCGTGCATCATACTGCTTTCTACATTTCCGGATGCAGATGCATACGCAGAAACTCAATATAAATCGGCCAGTCCCACGCCACAATGCCGTGGCCGCCGTCATGCATCGAATACGCCAGGTCATGCAGGATCGGCTGCTGCGCGGCCGGCCATGTTGTCGTGTCCAGTGCGTCCTTGCCCAACAACTGATACACCGGCCCGGCCGCCACTGCCGCCAGAAATTCCCCCTTCGGGTCACTCCAGTAATCCGTGCTGCCGGTTTGCAGCAGCAACGGCCGCGGCGCAATCAAGGCAATCAGCAAATGCGCATCCATCGGGGCTTTGTCAGGATAGCCGGCGAACTGCGCATAATTTTTTGTGAACCAATACGGATAACGACTCGGTGCCATCAGGTGTGCAATCGTCTCGCCGTAATCGCGATGGCTCAACGCCGCTCCGCCTTCGCCCGAACAGCTTGCAATCACCGCCGCAAATCGTGTGTCGCTGGCACCGGCCCACATCACCGCCTTGCCTAATCTTGAAACGCCGTGAATCGCCACGCGCTTCGCATCCACCGATGAATCAGTTTCAAAATAATCCTGCACGCGGCTCATGCCCCACGCCCACGCCGCCACCGATCCCCAATCTTCGCTGTAGTGCGCGCGTATGCCCTCGGCAAAACCATTCGCTGAATCGGGGTCCACATCGCCGTAGTAGAAAGTCGCCACGCCGAAACCGGCATCTAACAGCGCGTCAATATTAATCGGAGCAAAGCTAGGCGTTGTCGGCGCGGGGATACGCTCGTTCTTTCCCGGCGACATCTTCTTCACGTCCCAAACAGTACGCGCCAATATTCCCGGGTCCTTCACTGCGGTCGAGTTCGCGCCAAAGCTGATGCTGAGAAACATCGGCACCGGTTTCTTCGCTGCCGCCGGCAAATAAATCAGCACGTCAATTACAGGCCATCCCGGTTCGCGCGAAAAATAAATCCTCACCTGTTTGCGAATGGCCTTGCCGCCCAGTGCCGGCGTGCCTTTATCAACAACTTCAAATCGCTCGCCCGCGGGCCTTGCCGGAGAATGCCCGTACTGCAACTGCTCAAACATCTGCAGCAGCTCCGGCCGCCGCTTCGCGTACCAGGTCTTCGCATCGCGCACACGCTGGCCGTTGTTCAGCAGCAGCGGGTCTGCCAGCGTGTAGCTGCCAACTTTTGCTTCGTCATAATTTGCGGGGATGCCGGCCACCACCGGCGTGGGCGGCTTCACGCCTTGCGCAGCCGGAGTCGGTTCCGGCGCAGTCACCTGCGCGGCAAGCGTTGCAGCCGCTGCCAGAAAAATTGCCAGCCAGACTTTCTTCACCATGGCACTCACCAGTGAAGAAATATATCAGTACGAGAGCCCGATGGGACAATCGATCAGCGTCTTGTCACTCACCGAAACGCAGACGGAAATCGGCGGCGTCTTTTCCGTCTTCGCCACGCCGTTCACCCGCACCTCCACCACAATGCTGGCGCCGCTGCCCGCGCCCACGCGTTTGGAAATATCCACGTGGTGCGAATGGATGGGCCCGTACTGGCTGCCCGTCGTCCAGTCCTCGGTGAATTCCTTGAAGGTGTAGTCCTTGTATTTATCCGGATGCTGCTGCCATTGCGCGTCATTCATTTTGATGCCGTACGCGCGCGCGTAATCGCCCTGCTCCAACGCGGTGAAGAAACTGCTCACCTTCCACTCCGCCGGAAGATCGCTGAAAAACCAACCGTGCCCGCTGAAGTAGCCAGCCAGGCATACCACTGCCGCCAGAAAAATTCCCAGCAGCACACCCAGAAAAATCCGCGTATTGCGGACCTCTTTGCGTTTGTCATACTCCGGTGCATTCAGCAATGTCATCGATTTATCCTCGCTGGAAAACCCCGCTCCAGCAGCTTCTACATAGTAGACACCGGAGACCGTGAATTTGTCCCCAGCCAATCCAGGTAAATTTACTCGCGGCTGAAACTCGTTTCCATCTTTTCTTCGTGCCGCTCCAGCGCCAAATCAATCAGCCGCGTAATTAGCTTCTTGTACGGCACGCCGCTCGCCTTCCACAGCTTGGGGTACATGCTGATGCTGGTGAATCCGGGCATCGTATTAATTTCATTCAGATAGATGCGTGTCGGCTTCTTGCCGTGCGCCGGGTCCAGCAGAAAATCCACGCGCGCCAGCCCGCAGCAATCGCAGGCGCGGAAGGCAGCAATCGCCAACTCGCGCACTGTTTTTGATTCCTCGCGCGATAGCGGCGCCGGAATCTTCGGCACCGAACCCTCGCTGAGATACTTCGCTTCGTAATCGTAAAATTCCTTGCCCGGAACAATTTCTCCGGCCACACTGGCCAGCGCCGCATCATTGCCCAGCACCGCCACTTCAATCTCGCGCGCCTTGCGTTTGCTGCCGCCCACGCCCTGCTCAATCACCAGCTTGCGATCAAAGCCCGCCGCCAGGTCCATCGCCAGCAGCAACTCCTTGCGGTCATGCGCTTTGCTGATGCCCACTGACGAACCAAGATTTGCCGGCTTCACAAACATCGGATATTTCAACGCCGCTTCAATCTTCGTCACGCAGGCGCGCGGCCGCTTGCGCCACTCACTGCGCAGCAGCGTCACATGCTTTGGAATCGGCAGGCCCGCGGCCTGAAACAGCCGCTTCATCACGTCCTTGTCCATGCCGGTGGAGGAACCAATCACGCCCGAACCCACGTACGCAATATCCGCCAGCTCAAACAATCCCTGAATGGTTCCGTCCTCGCCGAAGGTCCCATGCAACACCGGAAAAATCACATCCAGCTTCAGCGCGGATGCAGCAGCAACATCCCCCGCTTCCACCTGCAGCGCCATCAATCCCGCGCTGCCATTTACACTCGCCGGTTCGGGCGGCACAATCACCGATCCATCGCGCTGCAGAGTCACCACATCGGGCACGGCTGCATCATCTGCATCAGC
>CAIZGA010000183.1 GCA_903932385.1 uncultured Acidobacteriota bacterium | reverse complement strand
CTCATATGGCAGGTAGAAGCTGCCCCAGAAGAATATACGCTGACGGACATCAAATCCCGTTGGGCCGTAGTCCTGCTTGATGTTGTAGGAGTTTGACGGCGTTCCCGAGGTATCGCCCTGTGCGTAGTTCAGCACATAGTAGCTGCCCAGCGAGGCGTACTTCGTATTCTGCACGTGGAAGTTTGCGATGAATTGCTGCTGGCTGAAGGTGGCTTCTGACGTGTACTGGAACTGGTTGTAGTTGTTGGTGGTCTGGCCGGTGAGAACCGGCAGAGGACGCACGGTGTAGTTAGAGGCAGGCGTTGGCGCGTTGAGGTCTTCCGCAATGACATTGCGACGCCCCTGCGAGTTCAGGTAGCTGAGCGACGCTGTGAAGGATTTACTGAAGTTATGGTCGAGCGAAACGCCGGACTGAATCAGATATGCAGCGTGCAGGTTCGGAGCCAACGAGTAGTAGCTCGGCGTGGAGGTGGAGAGCGAAGAGATGCTGGATTCCAGCGGCGCATTGGGAAAGAAGCTGACGTCATTGCCCGGGATGCTGTAGGAGCGTTGCGTACCGGTAGTCGGATTCAGGCGCTGCGTCTGCATGATGGTGGACGACCCGATGCGCGAGTAGAAGAGGCCGAAGCCGGCACGAATCACATACGTCGGCGCGCCGTTCTTGTTGTCCAGACCGTAGGAAATTGCCGTGCGCGGTGCCCAGTCGCTGTGGTCGTGAATGCCACTCTGCGATTCCCAACGGCCGCCATAGCTGACGGTCATGTCCTTCGTGGCTTTCCAGTCGGTCTCCGCATACAGTCCGAGGTCAAAGTAATTCAACGTGGCCAGCGGTGTGCCGTAGGTGATGTTGAATCGGTCGGTGCTGTCGAGCGTTGCCGTGCCGTTAGTATTGGCGGCCTGCAATGCAGTGGCATAGTCCTGCAGACTGCTGAAGGTGAAGGAGCCGTTGTAGCCGGACTGGCTGGTGGTGTTGGATGTCTGCACGCGCAGACGGCCACCGGCGCGAATGAAGTTCTTGTTCAGCGCGATGGATGTGTAATTCTGCAGTTCGTAATGGTTCTCGCGGTCTTTCTGGATACCGCCAGAGTTTCCGCCGCCGCTGAATCCGCCATTCACGTTGATCGAGGGGCCAGTCTGGTTCGGTGTGCTGGAGCTGTTGTCTCCCAGATATTGGAAGCGCGTTTCATTCACAACCTTGGTGCCGAATGTCTGCGTATCGATGGCCTGAATGGCATTCTCGAGATACAGGCTGGAACTGGCCGTTGATGCCAGACTGAGTCCACCTACTCCATTGTTGTTCTGCGAGAGGTGGTACATCTGGTAGCGAATGCTGAGTGTGTTGTTGTTGTTGACCTGCACGTCAATGCGCGGTGCAAGTTCATAGTGCGTGTGCGTGTAGGGAACTACAGCGTTGAAGGCCACCTGTTGATAGCTGGAGTTCAATACCTGCGCTACGACGAGGTCGTTGTCCTGAAAGACGCGATGCATGGCATCGACAAAGTAGGAGGCCTTCTTACTCAGCGCGCCGCTGGCATTGCCCTGGAACATGTAGGTGTTGTACGCAGGCTGATTAGGGCTGAAGGGATTGGAGGTATTCACCTGTGATGGATCGTCGTAGAACGAAACGTAGGCGTGCGTTTTGTCGCTGCCCGGCTTGGTCAAAATTTCAACGCGGCCGTATCCCGGCTGGTCATATTGCGCGGAGTATGGGTTCTTGTTGATGCGGATTTCGCGGATGGCCGACTTAGGTGGCAACTGACCCGCAGTGAAGCCATCGACATAAATCTGCCCGCCGCTGGGACCGGCAGAAGGGCCGGCAAGCGCGGTGAGTTCGTTCTGCAGTTCGTCAGGGTCATCTGAGAGAGCGTCCAAGTCCTTGCCGGAAATGGTGACGGCGCTGGCATTGCTGTCGGGGCTGGTATCCAGTGTTTCGCCGCCTTGTGACGAAACAACAACCTGTTGGGTTGCCGTCTGAATATTCAGTTTGAAGTTGATATACAGCGATTGCGCCGGGGCCACTTGCACGGTCTGCTGCAAGGTGGAGAATTCAGTGGCAGATATGTTGACCGTGTAGCTGCCTGCCGGCACCGGGCTGATGGTAAAAGTGCCATCGGCCTTGCTGGTGGCAGAGTATTTTGTAGGCTTGCCGTTGAGAATCAACGAAACCACTGCCCCAGGAACAACAGCGCCATCGGGATCCGTAACGCTGCCGCGTAGAGCTGCGCTGGTGGTGTTCTTTGCCTGAGTTGCAGCGGGCTTCGGTTTAGCCGGAGCCGTTTTGGTCTGGGTACTCGTGGCCGTTGTTGCAGTGCTTGATTGTGCTACCTGTGACTGTGCCGAGCTGACGGCCACCGTTGCGACCGTCCAGCCACACAAGAATAAAAATGCGATACGTTTGTGCACTCAGTCCTCTTCACTTACGGCTAAAAGTTTCTTGGAATGCAGTGTCTGTGTGGCTGCGCCGATTACTCTGGCGCACCGCCACCGCTCAGACTCCACGGTGCCAATGACATTGCGTTGTTGGGAGACGCTTGCAGAATTGGTTCCACGCCGCCCAAAACGGTGATACCTGTTACTGAATTCGGATTCGGTGAAGCTGTGGCTGCAATCATCAGGGCATCACCGGCGTGCAAATCGGCAAGAGTCATCTTCGGCATCATGGAAATCATCTGCGTCAGATCGGCTGCAACGGAGCGGCCGCCGCCACCGCCGGGCCCGCCACCGTATGCGGCGCGCTGTCCACCGCCACCTTGACCACCCTGACCACCGCCTTGTCCGGCACCGGCACCCGGAGCGCCCGCACTGTCGCCCTTCAGACGCGTGGCGAAACGTTGTGCAACCATCGGTGAGAGTTTGTGCATGTCCGTGTTGTCCGTCACCGTGACGGTGATAGTGCTCTTTGTGGCAAGGTCCTTGATGGTGAATGCCTTCGCATCAAGATTGATGGCGGTAATCAATCCCGAAATATTGCGGAAGGATCCGGAGACAATTTCATCTGCGGTCACAATGCTGCCGTCGGCATTTTTATCGCCGCGTGCACGCAGCTGATCGCCAACTTGAACAGCTGTCAGCGGAGCTGGTTTTGCATCGGAAAATTTGATGGAGTCCGGTGCGTAGCG
>CAIZGA010000182.1 GCA_903932385.1 uncultured Acidobacteriota bacterium | reverse complement strand
GCCTGCGGCGCAGTGGACATTCGAGAATAGCCTGATACCGATGAACCCCCCGACAGCAAGACCGAAAGCCAGAGCGCGCGTACACCACATCAAGAAACTGGATGCCAGTGCGGTCACCAGCCCATTTTTGCGGCCGGCGTTTCCGGTGCAGAACCGTTTGCTGCGGCAGGTGTGGAAGCTGGTATGGCTGATTTTCTATCGGCCGTCGCCGGTGCCGATGTTTGGCTGGCGCGCGATGCTGCTGAAGATCTTTGGGGCGAAGCTGGGGCCGCATTGTCACTTCTATCCCGCGGGCAAGGTGTGGGCCCCGTGGAACCTGCAGTGCGAAGACCATTGCACGCTGGCCGATGGCGCGGAAATTTATAACCCATCGACATTTCAGATGGGATCGCACGCGATACTTTCGCAAGGCGCATACGTCTGCGGCGCGACGCACGATTACAACGACCCCGACTTCCCGATGATTTCCTACCCGATGCACATGGGCGCCTACTCCTGGGTGTGCGCGCGGGCCAGCGTGGCACCGGGTGTGGCAGTGGGTGAGGGTGCGGTGCTGGGGCTTGCGTCAGTGGCGATGAGCGACCTGGAACCGTGGAGCATTTACGTCGGCAATCCCGCCACGAAGCTGAAGGCGCGTGCGCACCACAAGCGCGGCCCGGCAAACGAAGAATAAATCCCAATACAAATGAATTGTGCGAGCGGTGTAATGGTAAGGGCGCGGCTAAGTTGAAGCTGCAAATTGTTACACTGGGCTTGTGAAGCTGGCACTTGCTCAAATCAACCCCACGGTGGGGGACTTCAGCGGCAACGCTGAAAAAATCATCGCCAATGCGCGGCGCGCTGCTGCGCTGGGCGCGGAACTGGCCGTGTTCCCGGAGTTGTGCGTGTGCGGATATCCGCCGGCCGACCTGCTGGAGAAGCCGGCCTTTGTGGCTCGCGCGCAGGCAGTGGTGGAGCAGATTGCAGCGGCGACAGCGGACCTGCAGATGGGACTGCTGATTGGAACCGTGACGCAGGCCCCGGGACGCGGCGGGAAGAAAATCCACAACACAGCAGTGCTGCTGCGGCAGGGCAAGACGGTTTTTGAGCAGAACAAACGTCTGCTGCCTTTCTACGATGTTTTTGATGAGCAGAGATATTTTGCGGCGGGAGAGAAGCAGCAGTTGTTTCTCTACGACGGCGTGCCGATTGCGGTGACGGTGTGCGAAGACGCGTGGAATGACAAAGATTTCTGGCCACAGCCGATGTACACCGCCGACCCGGTGGAAGATCTGCTGGAGCAGACGCAGCGGGGATGGGCAAAGCCGCTGCTGATTAATTTGTCGGCATCGCCGTGGTGGAAGGGCAAGCAGCAACTGCGTCGCGAGATGCTGTGCGCGGTGGCGCGGCGGCATGGCGCGGCGGTGGTGCTGGTGAACCAGGTGGGCGGCAATGACAGCCTGCTGTTCGATGGTTCGTCTCTGCTGATTGACCGCAATGGCCGCGTGGCGGCAGAGGCGCGCGCCTTTGAAGAAGATTTATTGGTGGTAGATACAGATGCCACCGGCAACGCGCCGAAAGCGGCAACGGAGGACGATGATATTCCGGCGACGTATGACGCGCTGGTCCTGGGCACGCGCGATTATGTTCGCAAGTGCGGCTTTACCTCCGCGCTGGTGGGGCTGAGCGGCGGCATCGACTCTGCATTAGTGGCGACGATTGCTGTAGATGCACTGGGTCGCGAGAACGTGATCGGCATCGGCATGCCCAGCGAGTTTTCATCGGCAGGATCGATTGACGACAGCCGCGAGTTGGCCGAGGCGCTGGGGATTCGATTTGAGTTGCTTCCCATCCGCAGCCTGTTTGAAGAAGAGTTGCGCGCGCTGGCTCCGTTCTTTGCCGG
>CAIZGA010000181.1 GCA_903932385.1 uncultured Acidobacteriota bacterium | reverse complement strand
TCCGGCTCCGGCAAATCCACCCTGTTGGGTCTACTGGCCGGGCTGGACTCGCCCAGCAGCGGCACGGTGTATCTCGACGGCACGGATATTTTTGCTTTCGATGAAGATGGTCGCGCACGTCTGCGCGGGCGCCTGGCGGGTTTCGTTTTCCAATCATTTCAACTACTGCCCGCGTTGACCGCGCTGGAAAACGTCATGCTGCCGCTGGAACTATACGGTGCTCACGATGCGCGCGCACGTGCCACAGAAGCCTTGGAGCGCGTTGGTCTTGCGCCTCGCATGTCGCACCTGCCCAAACACCTATCCGGCGGCGAGCAGCAAAGAGTCGCGATTGCCCGCGCCTTCGCGGCCCAACCGGAAATCCTGTTTGCCGACGAGCCGACCGGCAATCTCGACGCCGCCACCGGCAGCCAGATCATCGAACTGATGCTGGAGCTGAACTGCACGCAACAAACCACGCTGATCCTCGTCACCCACGACGAAGCGTTGGCGCGGCGCTGCAACAGGCAGTTGCACTTGGCGGCGGGTCGGGTGATGTAATGGATTTTCGCACAGCCAAGTTTGCCTTTATTTGTATATTATCATAATATACGTGCATGATTGACCTGACCAAAATTACCGATTTTGAATGGGATGATGGAAATGCCCGCAAGAACGACAAGCACGGTGTTGCAACTGCTGAAGCGGAACAGGTTTTTTTCAATGAGCCTCTTCTGCTGATTGCTGACATTAAACACAGTCAGGGCGAGCTTCGCTTTCACGCATTAGGCAAGACGGATGAGGGGAGATCATTGCATATCACTTTCACCTTGCGCAATGACGGTGAGAGGCTACGGGTAATCTCTGCCAGAGACATTCACAGAAAGGAGCGTACGATTTATGAAAAAACAACTTAATGCGGTTCCCAAGTTTACCAATGAAGCGGAAGAACAGGCTTTCTGGGAAAAGCACGACTCCACTGACTATCTCGACTGGTCGAAAGCGCAGAGGGTTGTGCTGCCTAACCTTAAGCCTACGACAAAAACTATTTCGCTGCGGCTTCCCCAGCATCTTCTCGACTCAATCAAGGCTGCCGCCAATTCTCGTGACGTGCCATACCAATCGCTTATCAAAGTATGGTTGCAGGAAAAGTTGCATAGCCACTGAAGAGCTGCCAGCAGCGCATGGCGATTGCGCGCGCTTTCGTCGTCCAGCCGAAAATATTGTTTGCCGATGAGCCGACTGGCAATCTCGACGCCGTCACCAGCAGCCAGATCATCGAACTGTTGCTGGAGCTGAACCGTGCGCAAGGCACCACGCTCATCCTCGTAACCCTGGACGAAGCGCTGGCGCGCGCTGCAACTGGCAGTTGCATTTGGCAGTGGGGCGGGTGATGTTGCAGTGAATTCTATAAGGGAGGTTGATAGCGTGATCAGATACATCAAAAGAGCCCTAAGGAAACACTGAATAAGTCACCCAACTGTCGTGCAAGTGCGTTATAGACATGAGGCGCAACTTGGAGACCCGGCGAGATGAAACAAACGACACTGGCAATGATGAATAGTGGATTTGAACTACATAGCAAGACAACCAGACGTGCAGCATTCCTTGCCCGAATGGAAACCTTGGTACCTTGGGCGGAATTTTGCGCTTTGATAGAGCCGTACTACCCCAAGGCCGGAAACGGTCGTCCGCCAGTCGGGGTAGAGCGCATGTTGCGCATGTACTTTATTGCCAACTGGTTCAATATGGCAGACGAGGCCTGTGAAGATGCGCTTCATGACATCCCTGTGTTACGAGAATTCTGCCGGATTGACCTTGGTTGCGAACGCGTACCAGATGCAACGACCCTGTTAAATTTCCGCCACCTGCTGGAGCAGCAGGATCTGGGTGCTGCGCTGTTTGCCAAAGTGGGTGAACTCCTG
>CAIZGA010000180.1 GCA_903932385.1 uncultured Acidobacteriota bacterium | reverse complement strand
CTGTGCATAAAGATTCGCGCTGCTCGTAAGCATGCATAATGCAAACGCGCAGAGGCAACCATTGAATATATGAGTATAAAAACGCATACCCGATATACGCAGCGTTCTGCGAAAATGTTCCATCATTAGAAAACCTCATTGATGTGCGACCATTAGTAGATATTCGTGGGCACTGTCCGCTTCTACTAAAGTATTAGTAGACTAAAGATCAAAGGCTCTTCTGTCAACGGATTTCTCCGCAAACCGTGCAGGATTAAGTTTTGACGAACTAATTCGCCGATGGTTTCTCAACATGATCAATCACAATCACATCATCCGGCGCTTTTACTGGCTCCATTTTCAAGCCAAGCTGCTCTTGAATGGCAGTGAAGAGTCCCGGCGGCGCGTTCGGATCATCCGTTGTCGGCGGCACGTGTATCCCAGTCCCACCGAACTGTGCGAACTGAGTTTCATCCGGCGTCCAGTTCAGGGTGAAGTCGTAACGGTCCGTCAATCCTGTCTGGTCCACCACCGGCTTGTCCATCACAGAGGACTGCATCCAAATGGCAAAGATAGCAATGGTCTGGTTTCTCACCGTCAGCCCGCCCAGCTTTCTGAAGAAAAATGCCATCGGATCATTTGGCGAGGATTCACTCTTGGTCAGCTTGGGACCGCCCTTAGCAACTGTGATGGCATACACGGCCAGTTCTTTTTTCTCGTGATGAAATGTCAGCTTGAAGCGATCAGCCAGCATTTTCTGCACCATCATCTGCATTTGCTTCTGGCTCGGCGTACCTTCCACATCCGGCACACCATCAACATCGAATAGCTCCGTGCCGAACCAGGGTTCGCCGCCGATAATCTGCTTGGTATGCAGTCCGTAGGCAAAGGCAATCAGATCGTTCATGTTGAAATTGATTGCCATAAAATGGCGGCCACGGAAACCGACTTGTTTGCCCGGCCGATCTGGAACGCTGGGCTTGATGGTCACTACATCGAAGGTCGGCTTTGCATCGGCTGCCATTTGTTTGGGCGGTTCAGGAATCGCCCAGGCGTTGTCCGGCGTTGTCAGAACAAAATTCAGCGCGTGAGGTTGACCACCCTGTGTCCAATTGCCGGTGATGCTCTTTCCATCCGCACCGAGCGTGCCTTCATAGCTCGCTTCCAGCGGAGTGATAGTTAATTTTATTGCCGTGCCGGTGAGTGTAGTGGTGTTGATTGGTATAGGCTGCGGAGTCTGATCAATGCTGTAAAAGACCGATTTATAGCCACCAGCAGGAAGCTTCGATACCTTCAACACAATCCGCAGGCCTTTGCCAACATCCAGCGTGCCCTGCCATGTGCCGGAAATATCCGGCGCGGGGGCTTGCGCGTGAAGACTCATTCCAAAGATTGCGGCCAATGCCAATATCAACGTGCAATTGAAAATTCGTCTGTTCATCATTGGCCCTCCGGGCGCGGGTGCAGAAATATTTAGCAGCGTGAATGAAATGTACGCAATTCTATCAGTTACACATGTGAACCGTGATTCACTTGCGATGAAGCATCATGGAGATATTTACATTGCAGATTAGGAATTTAGACTGCGCCAGAGGCGGCGTTCCTCGCTCCAAGGATCGTTGACTACGCGACACTCAGCGTCAATCATCATGGTCGCGCGAACATCTGTGGAGTAGGCCGGCCAATCTGGTTGACCCTTCGCGCCAGGATGACCGGTGCGTGCAAAGGTCGCCCACATCTCGCTCATGTTGTGTGCCGTCTTGTCGCGATTGGGATCAGTACCGTATACAGTTTCCATGCCGAGGAGATGTTCAAAGGGACCGGGAACTTTAGAGTTGGGCGCCACTTCAGCGTGGATGTTATCGAATTTGTACGGAATCTCGAGCGAGTGGCCGGCGCCAATCGGATAGTTGGTTCCAGGCACAATGAAATTGGATTGATGTGTAAAGACATACATATACGCCGGAGCAGCATGCTGAGCACATTTACGTTCTGCGATCGTAATCTCGCCCATCGCCGTGGCTGCACCGGAAATTGCAATGAACAATTGACTGGGCGAAGCTCCTGGCCGAGAGTGACGATACACATCTAGAATTTGATGCGCGCTTGCACCGTATCTGGCTTGCATGCGTTGTTCAAGCTGCTCTTCCGTGAGCAGGAATGCCGCAGTATTGCCGGACTCATACAGACCATATGCAGCTTCATCCTGATTGCTTCCGAGCAGCAGTGGCTTATCGCGGGAAATGGCGGGTGCTTCTGGGTCAAAGGGATGATGCGGCAGAATCCCTCCATCCACCACCGGCATAAAGCTGGAAGGTTTGGGAATTGTGCTGGTGGCGGGAGGTGCAGTGGATATTTTCTTCAGCACTCGTGCATTGGTTTCAAGCAGCGCAGGAACGGGAACGTCAAGTAGCTTGCGCCACTCTGATGCTGTAAGACCAAGGTCCTCGAGAACAAGGCGCGTTGTGGCCGTAGCGGCATCACGAGTCGCCATGCGGATACCGGCGCCACTCTCAATGGAGGCCTTGTTGAAGAAATTTTTTGCAGATGGCATGGCGTAGAGGCACGACGTCTTCTGCCCGCCGCCTGATTCTCCAAAAATCATTACGTTGTTTGGGTCACCGCCAAAATTGGCTATGTTCTGGTTGACCCAACTGAGCGCCTGAAGAATGTCGAGCATGCCCTGGTTGCCGGAAGTGGCATACCCTTCACCAGCGATATCTGCCAGAAACAGGAAGCCCAGCAGGCCCAGACGATGGTTGGTGGAGACGGTGACCACATCGTGATTGCGGGCTAAATTGCCGCCATCCTGATACCAGGTGCCGCCGGAGCCGAGGATAAATCCTCCCCCGTGGTTGTAGAACATCACGGGACGCTTCTTGCCATCAATCGCTGGCGTCCACACATTCAGGTAGAGGCAATTTTCATCCGGCCCCGGTTCATTCACACCCATATAAACTCTGGGGCCTTGAATCGCTGTGTTGCCCAGCCGCAGCGCATCCTTCACACCCGTCCACGGCTGTAACGGAGGCGCAGCTTTAAAGCGGCCTTTGCCGGATACAGACCCGCCGTAAGGAATGCCTTTGAAGGT
Organism: uncultured Acidobacteriota bacterium; assembly: GCA_903932385.1. Taxonomy (GTDB): domain Bacteria; phylum Acidobacteriota; class Terriglobia; order Terriglobales; family Acidobacteriaceae; genus CAIZGA01. The sequence goes on along the minus strand of CAIZGA010000180.1, from coordinate 6,352 downwards.
AACCAGATCGCCGCGACGCGATCCACGAATACGGCCAAATGATGTGTTGACGATTGCATCTTCCGGCTTCGCCAGAGATTGCTGGCCCAGCGCAATGTGTGGGCTGGAGAGGCCCAGCAGCATCATGGAAGAAGTTGAGAGAAATTCTCGCCGATTGAAATTATTAATCACGTCACACCTTTTCAAGAGTCTGCTGGCCCATTCTATCGCCAAGGTCAAATGCCGCAGAAATGGCACTATATCTGCAACAAAACATGTGTGACCTATGTCGCTGACAATCGGATGCAATCGACGTAATACTTACATCCGAAGGGTGATAATTACATGGCCGCACGCGTTCTGCCTGAAATCATTTCAGAGCCAAAGAAAAAAACTATCCTCACACATCGGCAAGGGCCAGATCGTTCTCAGCGCATCCGGCATATCGTGCAATGGTCATTTGTTGCGCTAAACATCTGGCTCGGAGCGCAATTTTACATCTGGGTGCGCTACTTCAAACACGGCGGACAAGGTCTCTATCTCCCGCGGCCTGCTGGAGTCGAGGGTTGGCTCCCTATAGATGGCCTGATGAATGTTCGGTACCTGTTGCTGACTGGACGCGTACCCGCCATACATCCCGCAGCCATGTACCTATTGCTTGGATTTTTGCTGATGAGCCTTCTGCTGAAAAAAGCATTCTGCTCCTGGCTATGCCCCTTGGGCACGCTTTCAGAAAATCTTTGGAAGCTTGGGCAACGAATCTTCGGTAGGAATTTTCGTCTTCCAAAATGGTTTGATATACCACTGCGCAGTTTGAAGTACATTCTGCTGGGACTGTTTATCTACCTGATCTGGAGTATGTCTGCCGATTCGCTGGGCGGATTCATCGATTCGCCGTACGGAATGATTGTCGATGTGAAGATGATGAACTTTTTTCTTGGCATGAGCCTTACGGGCGGCATCGTCTTCGCAACGCTGATTGTGTTGTCCATACTGGTGCAGAATTTCTGGTGTCGTTATCTCTGTCCTTACGGTGCGTTAATGGGTCTGGCTTCCTTACTCAGTCCAGTTGCGATTCGTCGCGACAGTAGTGCATGTATCGATTGCAGCAAATGCAGCCGCGCATGCCCGGCACACCTACCTGTAGACAAATTGGTTCAGATTCGTTCTGCGGAGTGCAACGCCTGCATGGCTTGTATAGCGGAGTGTCCGTCGCAGACCGCGTTGCAAATTGCATTGCCTGGCAGTACTGGATTGGGTGCCAAAGCGCATCGGCGGCGCCTGAATGTTTCTCCGCTTGCGATGGCGGCACTTTTGGCTTACATTTTTTTCGGCACGGTGATGATTGCGCGCGCAACAAACCATTGGCAAACCAACCTGCCACGTTCTGTGTATATGCGGCTTGTGCCGAATGCAGACTCCATCAATGACACGGGGATGCAGTAAGGAGATCGCAGTAAATCTCTAACCGACGTGGACAGCTCTTAAATCGATTCAATTACATGGCGAGCTTTATGAATTGGTCTTATTCATATCTCCCGTGTCGCCGTGTATGAAATAACTAGATTTCAATTCCCACTTTGCCGCGCGGCTTCGCCAGCCGCAATTCAGGATCAAGACTCTGTGTCGGCACCGACTCGCACTCAATCGCAATCGTCGTCACCGGGGAATCCGGAGCCTTCATCGGCAGACCGGTGATGTGCACGCGATAGTCGTCCTGCGTAAATTTAACCGCCTGCTTGCCCTTCATCATGTATGCGGAAAGCACCTTCGTCTGCAGCCCGGAGAGCGATACATCTCCGCCCGGCCAGTAGTGCACATGCATGTACAAGGTATTTCCTGTGCGCGTGAATGTCGCATATGAAGGCCGCCATGGCTGGCACTTATCGGATTTGAAAATCGAATCTCCATTAGTCTCCAGCCAGCGACCAACTTCTGTGATGATGCGGACGGCTTCTTCCGGCATGGTGCCGTCGCCTTTGGGTCCAACGTTGAGCAGGTAGTTGCCTACGTCGCGACCGCAGGAGATGAGGTTACGCACGATTGTGCGTGGCGACTTCCACTCATCATCTTCCGCATCGTATCCCCAGCTTTCATTCAGGGTCATGCAACTCTCCCACGCGCGGCCATTGCCGGAGGCGAGGATACGCTGTTCTGGCGTAGAAAAATCGCCGACGGCAAGATTGCGATTGTTCATCACAATATCGGGCTGCAGATCGAGAACCATTTTATTCATGCGCTCGGCTTCCCAACCTGCACCGTTGAGCGGCATGCCGCCGTCATACCAGAGGATGTCAATCTTGCCGTAGTTGGTCATCAACTCGCGGATAAGTCCGTGTGTGTAATCCACAAAACGTCGCCGCGCCGCTTCATCATTCGCGCAAATCGCCCCATCCGGATGATGCCAGTCCATCAGCGAATAATAAATTCCAACACGCATGCCTCCGGCGCGAGCGGCATCAACGTACTCACGCACCAGATCGCGCTTTGGCCCCTGCTGTACGGAGTTATAGTCAGTCAGCTTGGTGTCAAAATTGCAGAAGCCTTCGTGATGCTTCGCCGTCATCACCATGTAGCGCATACCGCCGGCCTTGGCCAGCTTCACCCACTCCCTCGCAAAGCCCGGTTTGGGATTGAACTGCTTGGCGTATTTCTCATACTCCGGAATGGGGATTGCCTCTTTTTCCATCGCCCACTCCTGCCGTGCGCGCATGCTGTAGAGACCGTAGTGAATGAACAAGCCATACTTGGCTTCATGCCACCACTGCAAGCGGCGAATTTGATCGGGAGTAGGCGGAGGCGGAAGTGCACGCCCACCTGCTGGGGCAACTGGGGGAGCAACCGTCTGCGCAATTCCTCTCGCACCCAGAGCAGCCAATGAAGCTCCCGTACCCAGCAACATATTCCGGCGACTTACATTGAATGGATCCATCCCTGCCCTCCCCAATGATGGGTGTTGATATTGAACGCAAACTTTACATGATGTCGCTTGCGCAATTCCGACACGCAGCGATTGTACCTCGACGGATGTTGGGCATTGCAATCTCAATGCTGCAGCGAGTGCTTCGGATCCGGCCTATGACGCCCCAAGTCCATCATCAATCTACTGCTGGAACCTATAAAGATTTAACTCGTCAAAACTATATATAGAGTAGATATAAATGGGTGACGGCAATTTTCTCCGCCGAGTGAGGGGCCCGCAGCTTGCGTATTGGACACATAACAACCGCCGTTCTTCTCATCGCTCTTGTCAGTCCACCGGCCCACTGCCAGACCGACTGGCCCATGTACGGCCATGACGATTCGAGCAATCGCTACTCGCCGCTCACCCAGATCAACACTGGCAACGTCGCTGGGCTCACGCGCGTGTGGACTTATCATATGGCCACAGCGGCACCGGCCAACACAACACAACCGAGCGCACGACCTGCGAATGCGAGCCAGCCTGGATCTGCCTCAAGAAGTGCAACCCCGGGCAGTGCACCGGTACAACGCAGCCGCGGCCAACTCTATTCCGAAGCCACGCCGATTATGATCGGCAACGTCCTCTACATGAGCACGCCGTACCACTCGGTTATTGCTCTCGACGCCGAGACCGGCAAGCTGCTGTGGAACTATCAACTCGATACGACACAGGCCAGCGAACGTGGCGTTTCCTACTGGCCCGGCGATGGCGATGCGCCTAGCTCCATCATTTTCGGCACCACGGATGGCCGACTTTGGTCGCTGAATGCAGCCACCGGAAAACCCAATTCCAACTTCGGCGAGAATGGTTCCATCAATCTGCTCGAAGGCATAACAAATGGCGTTGCACGCCCGCGACTAGACGTTTCCACGCCGCCGCCCATCTACAAGAACCTGGTCATCACAGGCGGCCGCACGCAGGAGTCGCCCAGCAAAGGCCCCTCGGCAGACACACGCGCCTGGGACCTGCATACCGGCAAACTGGTGTGGCGTTTCCATTCTGTACCCCACAAGGGCGAGCTAGGCAATAACACCTGGCCGGAGAATGGTTGGCAGGCGCGCGGCGGCACCAACGTCTGGGGATTCATGAGCATTGATGAGAAGCGCGGCATCCTCTATCTCCCCTACGGTTCTCCTACGTATGACTTTTACGGAGCAGATCGACAAGGCGACGGCCTCTTTGGAAATTGTCTGGTCGCACTCAACGTGGAGACAGGCAAGCTCGTCTGGTATTTCCAGGTCGTACATCATGACATGTGGGACTACGATCTTGAATCTGCACCTGTACTGATGGACGTGAAGCAACACGGAAAAACAATTCCCGCCGTCGCCCTCATCAGTAAAGATGGTCTGTTGTTTTTCTTTGATCGCCGCAACGGCAAACCCATTTTCGGGGTGGAGGAACGTCCCGTACCCGCAAGCCCCATACCCGGTGAACACAGTTCGCCCACGCAACCATTTCCGTTGAAACCAGCGCCTCTTGGCCCACACAGCTTCAGTCCGCAGGATATTGCCGATGTCACACCGGAGCAGAAGGCCTTCTGTACCAACCTGCTGGCCACCGAAGGCGGCATGGCCAGCGGCGGCCCGTTCACTCCCTATGGCAACAAGCTCACCGTAGTCATGCCCGGCTCGCTTGGAGTGGCCAATTGGGGAGGTATGTCCTTCAATCCCAAGCTCGGCTATCTCTTCATCAATACGTCATATATCGGCGACGTGGGCAAGGTCGCGCCTAACACCGTCAGCAAGGATCCAGCCTATCGCCGCACTAGTCCGTGGGGAACGTATGGGCGTTTCTGGAACAACGACAAATTCTGGCCCTGCCAGAAACCACCATGGGGTGAACTGTGGGCCATCAACGTCAACACCGGCGATGTCGCATGGAAAGTTCCCTTCGGCCAGATTAAAGAGCTGGAAGACAAAGGAGTCTTCGGCACCGGCACACTAAACTTTGGTGGATCCATCACCACTGCCGGCGGGCTTATCTTCATCGCGGCCAGCAATGACCAGATTTTCCGCGCTTTTGATGCGGCCACCGGCAAAGTACTTTGGTCCACCAAGCTGGAGACCGGCGCATACGTCACGCCTATCACGTACCGCGCCGCCAATGGCAAACAGTACGTCGTGCTCGCCGTCACCGGCGGCAGCTACTATGACACCACCAGCGGCGACGCGATTGCAGCCTTCGCACTACCGTAAATATTTGAAACGGAAACGATTTTGTAATTTGAGGTTGACCGCGCATGAGTTTAAAAATATCTGCCCCGCAAACTGCCATCGCATGGCTCGCCGCGTTCGTGGTGATGACAACACTGTTCGTCTGTCTGGTACTGCACGCGCAAACGGCAACTTCTACTCATTCGCAAACAGCCAGCACTCCACCAGTACCTCTGCCCGAAGGCCCTGGGAAAACAATCATGGAGCACTCCTGCATCGGCTGCCACTCTCTCTCCGTAGTCACCACAGCCCGGGTCAGCGCAGTGCAGTGGGATGCAGAAGTCCGCATGATGGTTTCGCGCGGCGCCGTCGTTCGCGACCAGGACATGCAGACACTCACACAATATCTGGCAAAAAGTTTCGGCCCCAACGCTCCAACCTATGCTTTGTCTGCTGAAACTAGCTCTACCGCGGTAACACCTTCACAGAGTGACGATACGGCCGTCCCCATGCAGCCGCCCTCTAAAATCCATGTGAATGTAAACCATGCCGGTGTGCGCGAGTTGTGTTCTACCCTTTCACTCACCCGCGATGAAGCCCACACACTCATCGCCTACCGTAAACAGCATGGAGATTTTACGAACTGGCAACAGGTCGGCGAGATTCCCGGTGTACCGGCCGGAAAAATCATCGAGTACCAAAACCGGATCACGTTCTAACTTCACTCAAATTGGGGGTAGGCCAGCACTTGTCATGCTTCCCAGCAGAGATACGCATGCACGCCCATCGCGCAGCTATCCTGCGGTTGCAGCCATATGTGCAAAGTGGTAATTATATTGGCCATGCCTAAACAAACTCGCACGGAAGGCTCTGTACGGCCACCCTCCATCAATCGTCGTAACTTCCTGAAGGTCGCCGGATCAGCTGCAATCCTTCCTGCCGTCCTTCCCGCCTATGCTGCGCAAAGCGCTGCAACACCCGCAAGCGCCAGCAAGAGCGCAGCCAGCAGTGCTGCCAACAGCCGCATCAATATTGGCGTCATCGGCATGGGATGGCAGGGACCGGGCAATACCAAGTCCTTTCTGGCCCTGGATGATTGCCAGGTTGTCGCGGCTTGCGATATCGACAAGAACCATTTGAAGTCCGCAATCGACATGATTAACGACTCAAACGGCAATACAGATTGCAAAGGCTACCACGACTACCGTGAGTTGCTGGCCCGTGAAGATATCGACGCCGTGATGATTGCCGT
>CAIZGA010000179.1 GCA_903932385.1 uncultured Acidobacteriota bacterium | reverse complement strand
GGTGTCGCCGGCTGCTCCGGCCAGTTGGGGATGCAGTTCCGCGAGAGTCGTTGTCGTCTGCGCGGCACCGGGTTCAATCATGCGGCCGACAAACAGCGGGGCCAGATCTTTGGTCTTGGGATGAGCGAGCAACAACCGCGCGAGTTCGCCGCCGGCATAGCCGCTGACGCCGCTGACGGCAACACGGCCAACCCGCTGCTGGCGGATGGTTCCCGTCGCGCTCATGAATTCTGTTTCCATTACTGCAGATACTCCTCAATGCGTGTCTTCAATGTGGCGGCCTTCAAGTCGTCGGGGCAGATAATCAACACGGTATCGTCGCCGGCAATGGTGCCGACCACTTCATCCCAGTCTTCATAATCGAGTGCGGCGGCTACCGGTTGTGCGCTGCCGGTGGTGGTGATAAAAACCAGCAGATTTTTCGCCTGCAGCACTTCCATACCGAAGTTGCGCAGGGTGTCGTCAATGTCCGGAACATCTTCATCTTCCACGGCGTCTACAGGGAAGGCATAGCCTTTGGCGCCCTTGTAAATATGCAGTTCGTGGACATCACGTGAGAGTGTGGCCTGGGTGACGGAGAAGCCCCGGGCCGCCAGCTTACGCCGCAGCTCGTCCTGGCTGACGATTTTTTCGCTGGCCAGAATCTCCCGGATTGCTTCGTGCCGATGCCGTTTCACAGCGTTTAACCTCTGCGCAATATAGTTCCGAAACCGTCAAAAGTGTATAAAGCTTTTCTTTGTAATCATTTTCGGATACAAGAAAAATGCACGGGCCCGCACAGGAGCAACCGTGCATAAAGATACATTCCTATGTATAAATATACAGGGTAGATTTGTCAAGCAAGTTCTTGCACAAATTTTAGGGCATGTGCCATCGGGGATACCTCTGTGGTGCGGTGGTTGCGCGCCTGTATGTAACGCGCAGATTCTGCTACATTTTCACTTGGGATTCCTCGCAGGTGCAGATCTGCAGCCGGCCCCAGGGAAAATACATCATGCTCGATCTGCGCACCGTCAATGACATATTTCTTCGCGCGGCCAGTCGTGGCCCCAAGCGCGTGCTGTTGTATCAGGATGCGAAGTCGCAATGGCAACCCATGCAGTCGCTGGAGTTGCGGGAGCATGTACGACGCACGGCAGCGGCGTTACATCGCTGGGGAATTCAGCGCGGCGACCGTGTTGTGATGCTGGCGGAGAATCGCTGGGAGTGGCCGGTGGCGGACTTTGCCACACTGGCTATCGGCGCGGTGAGTGTCCCTCTGTATCCGACGCAGACAGCCGACCAACTGGCGTATATGATTGCCGACTCCGGCGCACGCGTGGCCATTGTTTCCACCCGCGACCAGTACGAAAAGATTGAGGCGATCCGCAGCCAGACGCAGATTTCGCACGTGCTGATGATGGACGATGCCACTGGAACCAAGGCGGCGAGTTTTGCCGAAGTGCTGGCCGATGCATCCCATGAATACACCCATGCGCAGCTGGATGAAGATGCACATTCTGTGAAGCCGACAGACCTGGCCACCATCATCTACACCTCCGGCACTACCGGAGAAAGCAAGGGCGTGATGCTGACGCATGGCAACATAGCCAGCAATGTCAGCGTCTCTACCATTCCATTCGGGTTCTCTGCACTGGATTCCTGCATCAGCTTTCTACCGCTCTCGCACATCACGGCGCGGCATCTGGACTATGCGCTTTTCTGTTACGGCTCAACGGTGGCGTACTGTACAAAGTTTGATTCGCTGGCTGCATCGATGAAGCAGGTGTGCCCGACGATATTTGTCGGCGTGCCGCGCGTTTTTGAAAAAATTCGTCAGGCAGTGGAGCAGAAGGCGAATGCATCGCCGATTCGCCGCCGCATTTTTACATGGGCTGCCGCAGTGGGTGCAAAGTATCGCCCCGTGGTGATTCGCGGCGATATACCGAAGAGCTTTGCGTATTCGCTGGCACAGAAGCTGGTCTACAAAAAGATTCATCAGGCATTCGGCGGCAGCACACGATTATTTGTTTGCGGCGGTGCGCCGCTGGGCGTGGATACGGCGAACTGGTTTGTGGATATGGGCATCCGCATCTTTGAAGGCTACGGATTGACGGAGACATCGCCGGTGGTTTCCATCAACAACGCCAACGCCTACAGGATTGGTTCGGTGGGCAAACTGTTGCCGAATGTGCATTGCCGCATTGCTGCCGATGGCGAGATTGAAATCAACGGCCCGGCAGTCTTCAAGGGTTACTGGAACAAATCCGGCCAAACCTCTGAAGCTTTTACGCGTGACGGCTGGTTCAAGAGCGGCGACATCGGCCGTATCGACAGCGATGGTTTTCTGCACATCACCGACCGCAAGAAGGAATTGATTAAAACTTCCGGCGGAAAATTTATTGCACCGCAGCCGATTGAGAACAAGTTGAAGGCGGATGTGCTGGTGGCGCAGGCGGCCATGGTGGGCGACCGACGCAAGTATGCCAGCGTGGTGATTTCGCCGAACTTTGAGGCGCTGGCGCTATGGGCCCGTGCACATGCGATGGATGCAACTTCGCGTGCAGTGCTGGTGCATGATTCACGCGTTGTGGCTCTGTACCAGAAGATTGTGGACCACGTGAATGAATCGCTCGCACACTTTGAAACCATCAAGCGTTTTCATCTGGTGCATGAGGAGTGGGGCGTTGAAACTGGCGAACTGACGCCCAGCCTGAAGTTGAAGCGCCGTGTGATTGAAGAGCGTTATGCCGACCAGATTGCCGGCATGTACGTGGACTAGTTTCGCCGCGGCAGTCGCACTCCTGAAACCATCCACGCCGGGAAATCGCGTATCATCAAGAGTGGAACTTTCCAAATAATTTTCAGGAGAACGTGCAATGCGTGTAGGCGTACTGACCGGTGGCGGAGACTGTCCCGGATTGAATGCAGTGATTCGGGCTGCGGTCCGCAAGGGAATTCAGCAGCATGGCGATGAGTTTGTCGGCTTTCTTGAAGGCTGGCGCGGCGTGCTCGACAACAACACCATGCCGCTGACGCTGGAGACCACTTCCGGCATTCTGCATCTGGGCGGCACCATCCTGCGCACCTCGCGCACCAATGTCCGCAAAATTGAAGGCGGCCTCGATGCCTGCATGAAGACCTTCAAGGCGAACAAGCTGGACGCGCTGATTGCCATCGGCGGCGATGACACGCAGTCGGTTTCCAATGCTCTGATTGAAAAGGGCCTGCAGGTAGTCGGTGTTCCCAAGACCATTGACAATGATTTGAGCGGCACGGATGCCTGCTTCGGTTTCGATACGGCCGTCAGCATCGCCACAGAAGCTGTTGATCGCCTGCACTCCACCGCTGAATCGCACAACCGCGTTATCGTGTGCGAAGTGATGGGCCGCGACGCCGGCTGGATTGCCATCACCACCGGTATTGCCGGCGGTGCCGATGCGATTCTTGTCCCCGAGAAGCCGATTGATTTGGACCATGTCTGCAAGCTCATCACGCACCGTCGCGAGCACGGCAAGAAGTTCAGCATCGTTGTGGTTGCCGAAGGCGCCAAGCTGCCCAGCGGCGGCAATGCCACTTATGGCGATAAGGTGGACAGCTTCGGCCACGCACGTTTGAGCGGCATCGGTCAGGCCCTCGCGGATGCGATTGAAGAGAAGACCGGATACGAGACCCGCAGCGTGAACCTGGGCCACACCCAGCGCGGCGGAACTCCGACGGCGTATGACCGCATGTTGGCCACGCGTTACGGTGCGGCGGCGATTGACTTGGTCCACGCAGGCAACTTCGGTCGCCTGGTGGTGCTGCGCGGCACGCAGATCACCAACATCCCCCTGGCCGATGCGATTGCCAAGACCCGCACGGTGGATGAAGGTCTGCTGGAACTGGCTGCATCGCTGGAACCGAAAGTCTAAAAAATCAACCAAGCAAATGCCCTGCATGGAGAAATCCGTGCAGGGCATTCGTTTTTCGTGTTGTGCATCGAATAACCACCACATAAGTTGCACAAGGTACTGACGGTAAAGGGCCATAACCAATTCCCGATTTGAGTGTCATGATGGGTGAGTAGACATCTTTAAATACTTTTCCGGGAAGGCCTTTTCATGCAGTTCGAAATGGCAGCAAATCAACAAAGTCTGTACTCGCGGGTCGCTGCAAAAATTGCTCTTCGCTCGCAGAGCACGCTGCTGCGTTTGCGTGCACAACGGCCCATCAATATTCTGCTGAAAAATCTTGTTCAGTTTGTGCTGGAGTGCTGCGGATATCAACTCCGCCGCGTGACGCTGCCGCGCGAAGAAAAATTCAACATCCCAGACCGCGATCTTTATCGTCCGCTCTATTCTCCGTGGATGGGCGAAGGGGAATTCCGCCGCTACTTTGATATTGTTTCGCCGCGTTCACTGGTGG
>CAIZGA010000178.1 GCA_903932385.1 uncultured Acidobacteriota bacterium | reverse complement strand
GGGACTACTTGCATGAAACTGCCTCCATAAAGGTTGAAGCTAATTGAATGCTGCAGTGAGAAGCAAACTGCGCGAAGTTAGTGGAACTTGTGGGTACAAGTCTGCGGGTGGTGTTGTGGTTGGCAGATCAGCGGGCGCTAGCAGGGGATGGAGCGAAAGTGGTTGGACCAATTGCGACTGCATCGTGCACGGAAGAACGGCCTTGAAGTTAAACACCATCACAAGTTGCAAATTAGAGCATGGCGGAAGTACGCGGGTCAATTGAATGCTGTGCAGAAGAAGCCGGATGGTCACGCGCGGGGCGAGTGGAAGAAAAAAGTAGAGGGAGTGGGACTGGATATGACATAAGTACCGTGCCCATGGAGAGGGTGCGGCGAGTGAAGCGCAGCGATGGCCGATGCAGAAAGTGGAAGCGAATCGCCGAGTGTGGATGGCGATGCGATGCCGGAGTGCAGGAGCCATGAGTATGTTGCGGCGAGATGAATTCAGTGCGGGCGGTTTACGGTTGGGTGCGGCGGCGGTGGGACTGCTGGCGGCGATGGCGATGAGCGGCTGCGCGGGTGCGGGGAAGAACCTGACGGTGGGCGAGCAGAGTGTGGCCCCGGCTGGACCGACGACGACGGCAACAGCGCCGAGTGAAACGGTGGTGGAGAACCGGCTGGTGGTGGTGTACGCGAGCGGCGTGGTGCCGGAGGATGTGGCGGCGCGGGTGACGGCGGCTGGCGGCGAGTTACGCGAAGTATTGGTGGCGATGGGCATGGTAGTGGTGGAGTGCGCGCCGGGAAATTCTGCGAATGTGATGGCGGCGTTGCAGGCGGATGCGAGTGTGAGCTATGTGCTGCATGACCGCGTGATGCAGGCGCACAGGATCCTGATTGCGCCGGAAAAAATACGGATGGGGATGAAGGCGAATGCGATTGCCTCGCCAAATTCGACGGCACCGCCGAATTCGGGCAGCGGTGGGAGTTCCGGGCCGACGACGAGTGCGAGTGAGGGCGATATGTTGTATTCGCAGACGCCGCAGGGTTGGGCGGTGGTGCAGGCGGGGGGATATGGCGGCGGGATTGCGAACGGGAGTGGCGCACCTGCACATGGTGCATGGGACGTGACGATGGGCGCGGGCGTGCGGATTGCGGTGCTGGATACGGGCGTGGATGAAGCACATCCTGACATTGCGCCGAACCTGGCGGTGAATTTGAGCGAAGTGAATACGGCGGAGTTGCCGACGGCCTGCGATGACGGAACTCCGTGGGACCAGACGGGGCATGGGACGTGGGTTGCGTCGCTGGCGACGGCGGCTGCGGGACCGACGACCGGCGAAGTGATTGGCATGGCACCGCAGGCTACGCTGATCAACATTAAGGTGATGGAACGCGAACCGGCGACGGCGGGGGCGAGCGATGCGGCGAGTTGTGAAGCGGGGCAGGGCGGCGGGTTGCTGAGCTGGGTGATTGCGGGCATCAACGATGCGATGCAGCAGCGGGCGCAGGTGATTGTGTTGTCGCTGGGAACGCTGGTGGATTTGGACACGGGCGACGGTGCGGGTTGGCAGACGACATTCAACAGCGTGACGTACAAAGCGTTTGCGAGCGGCGTGGTGATGGTTGCATCGGCGGGCAATGATGGATTTGATTTGAGCAATGGACGGTATATCGAACTGCCGGCGCAGGCGCGGGATGTATTGCCGGTGGTGGCGAGTACGAATGCGGCTTGCGCGGAGAACGCGGGTACGAGTTGCGTGGCCGGGCCGGTGACGCTGGCGAGTTACAGCAATTTTGGCGAGACGCTGGGTGCGGTGGCGGCGCCGGGGGGTGGTGTTCCTGAAGGCAGCGACACAGGCGTGAGCGGCTATGTGCGCGGGGCGTGCAGCAACGGCGAAGCGGGAACGGTGGAGGGGATGCCGGCGGCGGGCGAGAGTTTTGGATGCTTCGGATTGGGGCATCAACAATATGTGCAGGCGATTGGGACGAGTGCGAGCGCACCGCTGGCGGCGGGTGTGGCGGCACTGGTGATGGCGGCGCATCCGACATGGAGCGCGGTGCAGGTGGTGAAGGCGATGGAGGCCACGGCGACTCCGGGAGCGGGGAATTTTAATTATGGTGCGGTGAATGCGGAGGAGGCGGTGAAGTGATTAGTGCAGGGGTTAGGGGCTAGGGGTTTGGGGTTAGAAAGGCGAAAGCAGATCCCTTCGCTTTGCTGCGGGATGACAGATTTAAGAACAAGGGCAAAACAGATCCCTTCGCTTTGCTGCGGGATGACAACCTAAATTCAGAGGCAAATGATTTCGAGCTTTGCTTGAATATCCCAAGCAACGCGATGGCGACCGCGATGGCTGGGGCAGCCGGATGCGCGGGGGAATCACCATCTATTCGATAGAGCCATCGGTAGAGAGAGGAACAGCGAGCAGAAGGGCGTGCTACAGGGGTGAGGAAAATCACGGGCAAAGTTGTGCCAGTCCCAGTACAATCCTCTTTGGGTCTGCTGGGAGAAATGAAACGTGGCACGCCAGGAAAAAGAACAAGTTAAGAGCAACGGAAGCGCGGGTCTGCAGGGCAATGGCAGCGCGGGACGCGTTGCGGTAGCAGAGCCGAAAGCTGCAAAAGCCGGGGCGCGCAAGGGTGTGCCATCGCAGGTGAGCGCGGTGATGGGCGAGACGCGCGACTGGGCGGCGGCGGCGAAGGCCTCGCGTGATGCGGCGGCGAAGGCATCGGCAGAAGTGAAGTGGCAAGAGTGGCTGACGCCGGAGCAGATGGTTCGCATCTACCGGCTGATGTATACGTCGCGCAAGACCGACGACCGCGAGATGATGCTGAAGCGGCAGCAGAAGATATTTTTCCAGATATCATGCGCGGGACATGAAGCGCTGCAGGTGGCCGCGGGCATGGCGTTGAAGCCGGGCTACGACTGGGTGGTGCCGTATTATCGCGATCGCGCGCTGGCGCTGACGGTGGGCAGTTCGGTGGAAGACCAACTGCTGCAGGCGGTGGGCGCGGCGGAGGATGTGAGCAGCGGCGGGCGGCAGATGCCG
>CAIZGA010000177.1 GCA_903932385.1 uncultured Acidobacteriota bacterium | reverse complement strand
CAGAAGATGCGCGAGCTGCTGATTTCCGGATCTCCAATGGGCGCATATACCAGTGCGCAGCAGCAATTGCAGGAGAGAGCGGCGGCGATGATGTCGCTGTTTGGTGGCAATCTTACACAGGCCAACCAGTTGCAATTGCTGGCAGAAAAGCAGGAAATCTGGAACAAATATCTGGCTGATACCTCCACGTTGTTGCTGCGTGAGGGGACCGCTGCGGATGGTGTGAAGGCATTTTTTATCCAGATGCAGGAGTCGGGTACAAATGCGGCGATGATTATCAATCAGACGTTTCATCAGCTCTTCGATGGTATCGCTGACGAGCTGGCCAAGGCTGGGAGTGGACAGAAAACGAACTGGCGCAAGATGACGCAGGGTGTTGTTGAGTCTGTGGAGAAGTCGACCATCGAGATGGGTATGCATTCTGCGCTGGGTGCTATGACCAAGGGCAGTAGCGATAGCATTCTCGGCCGATTGAATAATTTTGATGCCAAGATGGGTACGCGTGGTAATCCGATGTATGTTCGCAATGCAGATGCGATTGCGCAAGCAGCAAATGCATCCAGTTCAATTACTGCGCAGGCAGCTTCGACATCTGGTTTTGGAAGTGTTTTGCCGGGTCTTTTTGCGGCTGCATTGCCATTTTTTGCGGACGGTGGCGCGCCACATGGTTGGTTTGTTTCGGGTGAGAAGGGGCCGGAGCTGGGCTATGCCGGGCCGAACGGTACGCAGATATTCTCCAACGCTCAGAGCCGGAGCATGTTGAGCCAGGCTCCGGGTGGCTCGACAGGTCCCATTCACATCCACGTTGATGCCCGCGGAGCAACGGATCCTGCAGCCATGGAGCAATCGGCTTTCCGTGCTGTGGCGGCCGCGGCGCCGCACATTGCCGCCGGCACGCTCGCAGTGCATCGCGATCGGCAACGTCGAAAACCTCTCTCCGCGCAATTCTGATTTTTTTCAAACGAACGCACAACACCATGCCTGGCTCCGGCCGGGCATATCACATTGGAGCGATGTCCATGAAGAAAACGCGATTCTACTGGTTGCGGCGCATTGGCTGCAGCTTTGCCCTTATCTTCTCGCTTGCGGTTGGAGTTGTGCATGCTTCTGCGCCGGTTGGTTATGTGACACTTTCATCGGCTGGATTGCAGGACTCAACCGGTGCGCTGTTGGCTTCCGGTACGATTTATTTTCAGCCCGTTATTGTCAGCAGCACTGGACAATGTACAGCCATCACCAGCTATCAGGTGAATGGCTCAGGGCAGGCCATCAGCACGCCTGTTTCTTCCACGGTCACCAATGGCGTCTTCAGCATTCAGCTGGCCAATACGGCACTCACCAATCCGGCACATATTGCCTTCAGCGCATCGGTGGTTGACAACGCTACGGGGCAACAGGTGCTGGGCAGCGGATACAGCTGCATCCAGCTCGATGCAACGCAGCCCTGGTGCACGGCTGTTTCCGGCTATGGGCCGAATTGCAGCTTCGATGAGTTCATTCCGACAGCCGGGCCAAGTGAAAGTGTGGCAACGGGTCCTGCAGGTCAGGGATTCAATTATCGCGGTGCATGGGCGTCCAGCACGACTTACAACCCGTATGACGTGTTTACCTATGGTGGCCAGACCTATGAGGTCAGTAGTGGCTTTACGAGTGGCGGCAGCTTCAGTTGCCCAACAGGTTGTAACGTTTGGGCACAGGCTGGTACAGCGGGCACAAATGGCACGAATGGAACCAACGGCACAAATGGGGCCACCGGGCCGACTGGCCCAACTGGCCCAACCGGTGCTACCGGCGCAGCAGGCGTTACGCAGACGGTTTCCTCGGTGGCTTCGTGCACCTTCAACACCGGCCAGTTGAACACAAACCAGTGGAGTGACCTGGGCAGCAACACGCCCATCTATGGCTGCCTGCGGGGCACCTATAACGCGCTCGGTGATGCGTCTTTCTCGGCTGGTGCAGGTTCGGCGCAATATCTGATCACCGATCTGTGGCAGACCAGCACACTGACTTCGCTGACACTGCAGTTCAAGTTCAATATGGCGACCGCGACCAGCGGCAACGTCGCATGGGGCGTGGTCACATTCTGCGATGCGGACTCGGCCAGCCCGATTGCCGCCAGCTCGCCCTGGGGCACAGCAGCCACGGTCACCACGGCCGTACCGGGCACAGCGGGCTACTCTGTTACGAGCTCGGCGGTCACCGCCAACCTGCCGACGTGCAGCACTGGCGGCAAAGTCGTCATCGGCATTTATCGCCTCACCGGCTCGCCCGACACGGCCACCGGCGCGGCGAACCTCACCGACGTTTACATCGTCCACAACTAGGTGAAGGGAGAATCCATGCGTCGCATTCTTTTGATCTTGGTGTTGCTCTCGCGCCTTGCGCATCCGTGTCTCTCTGCATCGCAGACAGTGGTGCCGCACAACTGGCCCGATACAGTCATGGCGATGGGCTGCTCGAACGTCGGGCATCTCTACCGCTTCCGCGAAACCAGTGGTAGCACACTCTATGATTCCGCACCGGCCTACTGCGGCAGCATCAGTGCGGCCAATCTGACCATCAGTGGAACGGCGACATACAACAACTCGGGTTATGATCCGACGACTCCGGCGACGAATGCGAGTATTGGATTTGCGCCGAGCGCGACGGCGACGGCATCGAGCGGCAGTGCGAATGATTTGAGCTTCAAACATGCGGGCGGTTTTGAAGTCTGGTTGACGCCGCTCAATATCCAGGCGACGAGCAGTTTTCAAGGCTTCGGCGTGTTATACAAATCGCCATCGTCGGTGCTGCAGGCGAACAATATATCGACGGCGCAGGGCTACTCGATTTATGTTGCGTCGAGCACGAGCACGGGCAGCAGCTCGACGTATACGGTGACGCTGAACCTGAGTGGATCGGTGTCATCGATTGCGGCGGGCGGCGGT
>CAIZGA010000176.1 GCA_903932385.1 uncultured Acidobacteriota bacterium | reverse complement strand
CGGCGCATCGACGAAATATCAGCCCATCAATGAAGACACCACGCTGCAGACATTTGACGCGCACAATCCTGATATCACGCAACCAGTGCAGTTCAGTGTGACCGGCAGCGGACAATTGCCGGAAGTACGCGACGCTGGACAGCAAGGTGGCGGCGGCGGACAGATGGGCGGCGGTGGCGATAGTTCGCAGATGGGCGGCAACGCAGCCGCGAATGACACGCGTCCCGGCGGTGGTCTGGGCACGCCGATTGATACGCCGGACCCACTTTCAAAATACAAGTGGTGGATTATCGGCGGTCTGGCCCTGGCACTGGTAGCGGCCGCAGGGTTCCTCTTCTCCGGAAAAGGCGCCGACCCGCTGGTGGTTGAGGCTGGTTCACCGACAGCCGCAGCACGCCCTACCGCAGCCGCACCAGTTGCTGCTCCTCTGTATGCGCATGAGTCTTCCCTCGCAGCTTTGAAGGATGAACTCTTCCATCTGGAAACAGAACGCCTGCACGGAAAAATTACTGACGAGCAATACGCCGTACACAAGGGCGCGATTGAAGTGCTGATGCGCCGCGTGCTGGCACGTGAAGGACATCTGGGCAGCATGACCAGCAGCCCGTTTGCTTCGACCGGCAAGCAGGACCCCAACGTTCCGGGCGACACTGAAGACCCGCACAAAACCTAAACGCACTGTAACGTTACGAGGAACAGCATGCAGACAATTCTGCGCGGCATTCGATTGATGGCCATGGTGGTTTGGGTCGGCGGCATTATTTTTTTCATCAATGTCGCGCAGATTGCCTTCAGCACGCTGCCCACAAAGCACTTGGCCGGCATCATCGTGCGCGGATCGCTTGATCGAATTCATCTCTTTGGGATTGTCTGCACAATTGTTTTTGCGATTGCGACTTTTGCACAAATCTATAAACGCCGCGGTGAGCGGCATTTGGTCCGCAGCTATTCACTCAGCCTGATTTTCCTGCTGCCCATGCTGCTTTGCACGCTGTACTCGCAGTACGTCATCATTCCGCACATGGAGCAGGACCGCGCGGAAGTGGTGCGTATCCTGAACCCCACGCCGCAGGTGATTGGCCCCATCGTTCCCGCCAAACCGGTGGAAGTGGACGACCTGCCCACAGACCATCCCGTACGGCTGGATTTTGAACGGTTGCACAAACAGTCCACCAATGCGGAAGGCGCGGTGCTGCTCTTCGGCATCTGCATTCTTGCGCTGATTGCCCGCGAGCCACACCTGACGGCGCAGCCACGCAGCTAATTTCACCTCAATGAATTTCCATACGCGATAGAATTAACTGCAGATGAAGTCTGCAACTCGCGACCCGGGATTGGCGGGTATGGCTTCTCCGCTCGAATTCATTACAGAATAGAAATCTGGAGCAGGCATGTCTGCCGTTGTACTCAGTTATGCGCTCGGTCTGGTGGCTGCGTTCGCCGACTATCTCGGTGGCCTGCTGCTGGTGCGGCGTTCACCCTCGGCACATTCGCTGCGCTACTTTGTCGCGCTGGGTTCGGGATTCATGCTGGCCGCTGCCGTACTGGAAATGCTGCCCGAAAGCATGAAGCTGGACGCGCTGCATGCGCCGATTCTGATTCTGGTCGGCTACTGCAGCATCCATCTGCTGGAACACACCATCACGCCGCACTTCCACTTTGGCGAAGAAACGCACCATGAGGAATTCCTCAGCGCGCGGAAAAGTTACTCGGTGATGCTGGGACTATCGGCACACACATTTTTTGACGGCATCGCCATTGCCAGTGGCTTCCATATTTCTTCCTGGCTGGGCTGGACACTATTCATCGCCGTTGCGTTGCATAAAGTTCCCGAAGGTTTCACCGTCGCCAGTGTGATGTTGGCCGGCGGTTTAGGGCGCGCCACTGCGCTAAATTCGGCCATATTGCTGGGCGCCACCACCATGGCCGGCGTGATGCTGATCAACGTGCTGCCGCAGTGGGTTGGCTACGGTCTGCCGCTGGCTGCCGGCGTCACCATCTACGTGGCCGCCACCGACCTGGTGCCGGAGGTGAACCGCGAACCCGGCATCCGCATGGCACTCGTGTTCTTTGCCGGCGTGTTATTGTTTTTTCTGTTGCGCTTGATTGCTGGTTAATCTTCCATCCTCTGTGTCGCTGTAGTATCAATTCACCCGCTGTCGTTTCTCTGCGGCAGCAGACGAGGCACTGACATGACTGAGACTGGTTGTAGCACTCCGCGAAACGTTTACACCGGCAGCAACGCCATTCAGCTTGCAGATAATCGGTTTAGCCATTTCCCGTATGGCCAATATCATGGGGTTGTACCTGCGCAAAACCGACTCGCTCAGGCTTCTTTCACCGCTTTGGTTTTTAATATCTTTAAGGTCCT
>CAIZGA010000175.1 GCA_903932385.1 uncultured Acidobacteriota bacterium | reverse complement strand
GCAGGCTGCGGTCTCGGTAAGTGATGAGGTTGTTGAGGAAGAAATTGCCGGCCATGGCGATGATGGTGGAGAGCGCCTGCGAGTTCCAGAAGCTCATGTGGAAGACGTTGTAGAAAAGCGCCAGACAGCTGAGATTGACGCCGAGGCCGATGCTGCCGACCAGCGCAAAAAATACGAATCGCGTGGGAACGGTACCGCGTGTGAGTTTGTTGGTGATGAGGAAGAGATATTCCAGGGCGGTGCTGATGTCGAGTTTACTTTTGCCATAGAGGCGATTGCGAAAACGATAGCCGACTTCGCCAAGTTGGACGGGGCGATTGCTGGTGGCAAGAATGTCGAGCAGGATTTTAAAGCCGCCGCCGTAAAGGCCGCGAACCACTTCCAGAAAGAAGCCGCGGCGCAGCAGAAAAAAGCCGCTCATCGGATCGGAGATTTCGCAGTGGGCAATGGCGCCGCTGACCTTGCGGCCCAATTGGCTGATGGCAACGCGCATGCGGCTGAAGTCGCCCATGCTGCCGCCTTCTGCATTGCGGGTGCCGACGACGATGTCGAGCGACTGGCTGCGCAGTTTTTCCAGCATCTGCGGCAGGATGCTTTCATCGTGCTGCAGATCGGCATCCATCACGGCGATGCAATTGGCGGAGCTGGCGAGAATGCCTTCCACGCAGGCGGAAGATAAACCGCGACGGCCGATGCGTTGTACCAAACGGATGCGATGGTCATGCGCGGCAAATTCGCGGACGACATCGGAGGTGCCGTCGGGCGAATCATCATCCACAAAAATGATTTCCCAGTTCAACCCTTCAAGCGTGGTCGATAGGCGATGGATGACTTCGGCAACATTTTCGCGTTCGTTGTAGGTGGGCAGAACGACGGCGAGATCGAGCGCTGCATGGTCGGCGATGGCGGTGCCGGAATGTGCGGCCGATGCGCCTGTGGCAGCGGGTTGTGACGGCAGCGGCATGCGTGCGCAGTCCCTTGCGGAGAGTGCTGAATCAGTGACGGGATTGGCCCCGTGCCTGCAATGTTTCATTCTCGCATACTGCTGATACACTCGCTTTTCAGGCACAGTTTGTTGTACAAGGAGCGAGAAATTGCCGAACGAAGCGCAGCCGCCCGCAGAGACCACATCCGCCACACACTTCAACCCATTTGTTCCGTCGAATGAGACGCGACCAGAGTTTACTTTTCGTGCGCTGCTGGTGGGCTCCATTTTCGGAATTATTTTTGGCGCGGTTACGGTGTATGTCGGTTTGCGCGCAGGATTGACGGTTGCGGCTTCGATTCCCATCTCTGTTCTCTCCATCAGCATTCTTCGCGTGCTGGGACGCGCATCGATTCTTGAAAACAATATTGTCCAGTCGGCGGGTAATGCGGGGCAGTCGATTGCCTCCGGCGTAATTTTTTCGCTGCCGGCATTAATCTTTCTGGGATTTGATCTGGAGTACTTCCGCATCTT
Source organism: uncultured Acidobacteriota bacterium (assembly GCA_903932385.1). Taxonomy (GTDB): domain Bacteria; phylum Acidobacteriota; class Terriglobia; order Terriglobales; family Acidobacteriaceae; genus CAIZGA01. The sequence continues at coordinate 118 of CAIZGA010000175.1, read as the reverse complement.
TATGCTGGCGCTGCTGGGCGGCTGGCTGGGTGTGTTGTTTATGATTCCGCTGCGGCGGCAGTTGATTGTGCAGGAGCATGGCAACCTGACGTATCCGGAAGGCACGGCTTGCGCCGAT
>CAIZGA010000174.1 GCA_903932385.1 uncultured Acidobacteriota bacterium | reverse complement strand
TCAATCCTGGCAGCAGCAACGCTGCGCTTCCATTCGCCAGAATGAAGATTGCCAAAGCGACCAGCATCCATGCCGTTACCTGCGTGGCCGTACGCTTGAACTTTGCATGCATCGCAAACAACACCGCCGCAGCAGAGACAAGTTCAATCAAACTGTCTGCGCCAAAAGCCGTCAATGCCACACTATGTGCCCGTATGCCCGCCGTTAGCGCCACCGCAAGTTCCACGCTCATCCAGAAAATACTGAACCACTGCAAACGGCGAATATGCGTTCTCACATCACTCATGGCGCTAATCTTACTTCAAGCCGCTACGACATTCTTCAAGCTGCTTCCGGCTCCGGTAAACCCACGCTCGTCACCGGCGTAAATATCCCAGCATGCGCGTGATAAATCATCATCACTTTTTCCGCCCGCATCGGGTCCGTGGACCAGCTCACTGACACCTCCCGCACAAACTGCTCGCCGCTGGTCGCCGCCAACGCCGCAGCAAAATGCGGATACCGTGCAGCTTCCCGCCGCAGCATCTCCATGCGCGCGCGAAAACATGCCGCCAGATCTGGAAATTTTACCCACGCCGCCATCTGCTCCACCCACTCGCCGTGCAGATACTCTCGCGTCGGCATCTCCAGCGTTTCCGTCCCGTCCATCGGCGGCGCAGTCTGCTTCTGCCCGAAGAGATTATTCGCCTCCAGCGCCAGCCGCGACGCGCCCCACGCCGACTCCAGCGCAGTTTCGCAAGCCGCATGTGCCGGCCAGATGTGCCCCGCCGCGCGCGCCGCATTCGCCGCGTTCACCAGAAAACTCGATTGTGTCTGCATCGCTCCCCCCCAAAAAATAAAAACGGGCAACCCATTCGGGCCGCCCGTTTCGCTACTGTTTCAATTCTGCCAGATTCGCAGGGGGTACTATGCCAACTGTCGTACAAGTATTTTTTCGCCGCCTGTTTTCAGGCAGTTGGGTCGTAGTTCAGATTCGGCCCCAGCCAGCGTTCCACCTCAGCCACGCTCATGCCTTTGCGCACGGCGTAGTCTTCCACCTGGTCGCGACCAATCTTGCCCAGGCTGAAATAACGCGATTCAGGATGCGCGAAATACAATCCACTCACACTCGAGCCAGGCCACATCGCAAAGCTTTCGGTAATCTTCATGCCGGTGTTGGCTTCCACATGCAGCAGTTGCCACAGCGGGCCTTTTTCCGTATGGTCCGGGCACGCAGGATATCCCGCCGCAGGCCGAATGCCGCGATACCGCTCGTGAATCAAATCATCCTTGCTCAATGTTTCCGCGCGACCATAGCCCCACTCCGCACGCACGCGTTCATGCAGGCACTCCGCAAAGGCCTCCGCCAATCGGTCGGCCAGCGCTTCCGCCATGATGGCGTTGTAGTCATCATTCTCCGTGCGATATTTGTCGCACAACTCCTTCAGCCCCATGCCGGTTGTGACTGCAAACGCCCCCATCGAATCGGCCAACCCACTCTGCTTCGGCGCGATAAAATCCGCCAACGAACGACATGGCTCATTACCTTCGCGGTTCGCCTGCTGCCGCAGAAAGTGGAAGCGTTCCAGCACCTGCTGCCGCTTGCCATCGGCGTACAACTCCACATCATCACCTACGGCATTCGCCGCAAAAAATCCGTACACACCACGCGCGTGGATGGATTTTTTCGCGATGATCTCATCCAGCAACCGGTTGGCATCGGCAAACAACTGCCGCGCGTGGCTGCCCTGTTCTGCATGGTCCAGAATGCGCGGATAGATGCCCTTCATCCCCCACGCATGAAACAGCGGCGACCAGTCAATGTATTCGCGCAATGTCGTCAGCGGAAAATCTTCCAGCACTCGGATACCGGTAAACTCGGGTACAGCAATTTCTTCCGCACGCCAATCAATCGGTGTGCGTCGTTCACGCGCAATCTGAATCGGCACCAGTTCGGCCCGCGGCGCATTGTGCGCCAGGCGCAGCGCTTCATATTCCGCATCGTGCTGCGTAATAAATTCCGGCCGCGATTCATCACTCAGCAAACTCGTCGTCACCGGCACGGCGCGGCTGGCATCCAACACATGAACCACCGGCTGGCTGTAGTGCGGAGCAATCTTCACCGCAGTATGCGCGCGGCTCGTCGTAGCGCCGCCAATCAGCAGCGGCACCTTCATGCCCTGCCGTTCCATCTCGCGGGCCAC
>CAIZGA010000173.1 GCA_903932385.1 uncultured Acidobacteriota bacterium | reverse complement strand
TGTTGCGCTCGGTGCATGACTACTGTGTACCATTTGAAATGCCTAAGCGGTCCGGCCCCTGAAATATTTTTATGCCCATTTTGCAGAGCTGAGCTTGCCGATATCGGTCGCAGACAATCGCCACAGTACGAATGCACTGATATCTTATGCGCAAAGAAATTATGTTTCAGCTGCACAACCCCGATTTTCAAATTGCAAAGAAAGATACAAGCTGATCTGTGCAGAATTTGCAAAGCCCTATTCTGCCGATCCTGTTCTTCGCGAACAAGCAATATGTCATTACCATTCTCGTGCCCTGCGTGTATCGGAATCTCGGCTCATGATGCCGCCCTCAAAAGTTGCTTCGAGGTCTACGTTGCCGATCGCTTGCGGTCGATTGTGGAGCCAGTCGGTGGCAAACCTGGACGGCCGCCTCGTGAAAAGGAAAGGGGTAGTAAGAAGCAAGATTCAGCTCTTTTTATGGACGAAGTTGGACAAGCAATTGTTTCTCTGCAACAGACGTGCCAGTGGGAACTTTTAAACATGTACCTTCCTTTCGCCCTAAAGCAGTTAAAGTATCAAGTCGATGCAGAAGAAAATCCGTCCATGGGCCCATTTGACCAATTAAATCTATTAGGGATAGCAGGTGGACCAGAATTCGATCTTGTTGACCGAGGGGCAAAGCTTTATGCTGACCATGCGCGAAAAAAGGCGGACAGCGAGCTGCAATCGCTTCATAAAGGTAGCAAGAAACCGTCTCTTCATCGCATCGTGGCATCAACACAGCCTCTCGCGATTGGAATTAGGATCGGATTTATCACGGCAGATCTTCGATGCACTCCATGGTGGCAACTAATGAAGACGGCCTTGCAGGCACTTGCGACGGGAAACACGCTTCACATCTTCAGCAGACCTCCTGTACAGCTTGACGGTGATCCGCATTACGTGGCTTTGAAAAAGCTATGTACCCTTATAGAATTTGACGAGGGGGCCAGCGACGCGTATATGGCTGGGTGTATCCGCACATATGCACTTGACGTGGTTATGGATGCAGGGGGTCCGACCTATGGCAGCTTTGCAGGTGTGATGGCTCTGCTGCAAGGCGTACTTCGAGGGGCGCATCTGGGATACCCAGGGACTCAGCCCGGCGGCCACATTGACTTCACGGTTGCAGATCAGTACGTGGTTCCTCCAGGCAGTCTCCAGGCGGAGAAGGCTCAAGAGGCATTTATGTTTATGCGCTGCTACCAACCGAACAGCTCTTTCCGCACGACCGTCACAGTCGCTCCAGTTCGAAAAACCACTCGATCAGACTGGAATCTCCCCAACAGCGCATTCGTGTTTGCGTGCTTCTGCCGTCTGGGACGGATAACATCGGGTCTGAAGCAGACCTTTGCAGAGATTCTTATGAGCACGGAGAATAGTGTTCTCTGGATTCGGAACACACCGCTTCCGGCGGCCATGAGGATCAAGAGGTCCTTCTTGATCAAGGGGATTGCCGCAGGCCGCTTAATCCTCGCCTGCGATGTACCAAACGAGGAGCACATGGAACGGCTGCGCCATGCAGACCTTGTCCTTGATACACAGATTTATGGCGGACATACGACAGCCAGCGATTCTTTGCTCCAAGGGGTGCCCTTCCTTGCTCTTAAGGGGGAATGGTGGCACGGGCTTGTCAGCACTAGCCTGGTTTGTAACATGATGGGCGACGTCGCCAGCCAGTTTGTGTGCTGTGGTCTGGAGGCATTCAAGGCTAGGGCAGTTTTCTTTGCTACAACCGGTATCCGAGATCTGGAACAACACCGGCGCTCTCTTCAAGCAAAGGTGGACTCGGGGCAGGGCATTTGCGATGGCGAAAGCTGGATTCGCGACTATGTGAACGGCATCACGGAGTTTGTTCGGCAGAAAAGGCGTGGATCACCACTGACAGATGTATTTCTTTGCGCAGTGGTAGACGAAGTATCTACGCATCGCAGTCGAACGTTTTTGAATGCGCGAGGAGACGTCATCGGGGGTCACGGTCATGTGGCTGGAACGGCGGTGAATCTTTGTGACAGTGCAATGGTGGATGGCGAGGAAGTGTCGCAGCGCATCAGTGCGAAACACAATTTGCAGGGGGGTGAAGAAGGCGCCGCTGCAAAGCGGCATAAAGTTGATTCAGACCAGCAGATTGTAGTTGGGGCATCACGGCCTGCAGAAGATGATGGAACTGATGACGAATCTGACTCTGTCCCCATGACCAAGGCAGAAAAGAACAGAATTCGCTGGCTGTTCGACATGGCCTTGACAGACCCCGATTTAGCCCGGGAGAAAGCCTACGAATATCTCGCGCCGAGGTTGCCAGTGGGCGTTGAAATAGCACAGTATGCGAGACCGAATGGGTCTATGGTGTGGGCCATACAGTTGCCGTGCAAGGTACCGAGGATAAGCTCCAAAACTGGCATCGTTAAGCAACTGGCAACCGAGTTTCCCCTTCTGTACGTGACGAAGCCAGTTCATGGCCGTGGCAGCGATCTGCGCGCAGGGCAGGTAATTGAAAAAGGGATGTACATTACAGGATACGACGGCAAATTCGGGCACAAGTCTGAATTGAAGCCAGGTCAGAGCGTTTCGCACCTCGTGTCACTCAGTTACGGCCTTCAGCAGTATGTTGATAGTGCTTTGATTCCGGACTGGACGCTTTTGGAGGAATGCTCGCTTGGTGGCAAGATCAACCATGCGTATAGTTCCAGCAATGTGAATTTCAGCCGCCCCGAATGGAAATCGCCAATCTCTAATCGTCCAACATCAATTTACATAAAAGCCAAGTCTGGAGTAGAACCGCACGCTGTGCTGGAGGCGTTTTATACCTCCGGCGCTGCTGAGCGAGACCACGGGATTTTGAGACACCTTGTTCCTGAGGGAAGGAATAACATCAAACAAGATGCGCTCCTGCGTTTGGAGTCACCTGTTACCGAGGCTCTGGAAGTGCTCCGCAAGGTCGCTGGATTTGATTTG
>CAIZGA010000172.1 GCA_903932385.1 uncultured Acidobacteriota bacterium | reverse complement strand
AGGACCACGAATACGCCTATGAAATTGAATCTCCCACTCTGCAGGTGAGCTTCCATCACCGCAATGGAAAATTTTTCTGGAAGTGGCCCATCTCACACGGCCGCCGTTCCACCTGCATCGCTTTCTACGATCACGAAAAAGATAAGCAGGCGATGCACCAGCTGGAGCAGGCCACACTGCCGCTGGAAAAAGATGGCTACACTTATCACGTACCGCTTACCTTCACTTCGCATCTTTTATTTTTGCAAAATCGCTTCGGCACGCTGGACCTGAACTGCGTGAAGGGCTGGGTGCTCGAATATCCCGAGGACGCACGCCGCGCGCCGGTCATCTTCACCAATGGAAGTTACAAGGATGGCGGCGAACTCGAGCGGCACATCATGACCTCGGATTATGTCGGCACGCTGCCGCTCTTCGGCACACGGCAGAACGGCGGCCATGGTCCGCTTCCCGGCCGCAGCATCGTCAATTTCGGCCCCGTACCTTCGCGGCAAATTCAGGGCGGCTGGGTGGATGGATTCAATCGGCTGAGTGCGACCATGACTCCGCGCCAACGCAAACGGCTGACCGCAATGTTTCTGCTTGTCGCCTACGTACACGCCGGCGAGGACTTCATGCCGTTGCTGCCGATGCTGAGCGGCCATCCGAATTTTCTTGCCGATGTAAAAGCAACGCCGGGCGCGATGGCATTTCTTTTCCCCGATCACCCGATGGCCTCCACATGGGCGGACCTGTGGCAGAAATATGTGGAGCTGAATACGCGCTTCAACACACGCCCTGCCGTTGCAGCGTGGAATGCCGATGGCGGCCGCTGGACCGAAGACCTCGGCACCTATGTCTGGGCTTTTCTGCGTCCGTCAATGCGCACCGAATATCTGCTGCAAAAATTTGATGGTCGCGAACGCTTCCTCTCGCCGCAACTGGCGCAGATGACTGATTGGCTGGTCGGCTCGCTTTCCGCGCCTTTCAACGGCGAATCGGAAGCGGCCTACCGCAACACGGCCAACGTGGATGGCGGACATGACTGGGGCGTTCTCGCGCCAGGCAAGGGGCCGCGCCGCGTTTACCCCGCGCAGGGTGCACATGCTGAGCAACGTGTTCCGCCGCGTTCGCTGTGGTATCTGGGAACGCGTTTGCATCGCTATGCGCCGCTGGCCGCCGAACATGCAATGTGGGCTGCGCGCCCCACTGACCAGGACATGGAAACCGCCATCGGCAGCCACGATGCCTGGGATGTGATGTACAACGGCCTCGCAGAAAATCTCGGCACCAATCCGCATCTGCGCAGTGCCAAGTTCACCGGATACGGTCTTGTTCTTCGCGGTGCTCCGGAAACGCCACAAGAAATTTCCATCCACCTGCAGCAGATTGATCGCGGCCCGAATTATCGCTGGGGCGTTACTGCCGAGGGTGGATGCGGCGTGATTTATTTTTACGCGAACGGAAAATCGTACAGCATGAACGGTGCTGAAGATGTAGGCGATAGAAAAGATCAGGACACCGACTTCTGCACCAACTTCGGCGTTTTCAAAAATGGTTCGTTCCACTCCATCGGCGAGAATGTTCTTACGCGCCCCTTCTACAACCTTGGCACCGGCCAGTTTGCGGAGATTGTTCCGCGCGAAGGCAAACAATCCTACGCCGTGCCGGAATATCTTAGCCGTAGCGTTCTGCTGGCGGGATGCGAATATTTTGTCGTCTACGACGCAGTGGTGGATCCCTCGCTGATTCACCGACTCTCATGGTTTGTCCGCCGAGGCGATGAGTTGCCAACCATCAAACTGGTGCGCGGCGGCTCACCCGATGCGCGTGAATCGCTCCGTACCGATCATCAAACCATTGCAACGACGGGCTCCTGGTTTGACGGCGTGGGCGACTCAATGGCTGTTGTCAGCCACCACAAAGAAATTGACGTCACGCAAACGCCCTTCGGCTGCACGGTGAAGATTGCCGACAACAACGACCTCGTATTCCGCAATCCTGACCCCGTTCACTATGCCGATGAAAAATCTATTTTCGATGGCACCGCCGGTCTCATCCGCAGAAAAAATGGTTCGATGGATTTCGCACTCTTTCACGGCACGCGCATCGGCGTGGATGGCATTGTCTTCAGCACTGCTGATACTGAACTTGGTATCGGCGGCTCCATCGCTGCAGGCCGCACACCCAGCGGCGATTTCTACGCGCCAACAGCTTCGTCCATCACCATCGCGCTGCCAGCCACGATGCAAACTTATTCCTTCTATATTGATGGCGTTGTTGCAGCGCATGGCAACAGCAGCCCGTTACAGATTGCATTACCGCAGGGCATTCACCACTGGGAGCTGACTGACTCACTGCCGGTGCCACTCGCTCCACGTATCCTGCGTACAGAAAATTTCTCAGGCGGCGCGCGGGTAGTAATTGCACCGGTCGCTGCAGCAACGCAGTATCGCGTTGAACTCAGCAGCGACAATGGCGTCACTTGGAAATCAGCGGCTACGCAATCGCAAGCAACGATTGAATTACACGGCCTGGCCAACGGAGAAAAATTTCACGTCCGCGCCGTGGCGATGAACGCGCAGCATGAAAGTGCAGCCGGGCTGGAGTATCCGCTCTACGTCAGCAACCAGGCACCGCCGCCGCCCGATGGCCTGCATGTTGACCTTGCGGCAGGCGCAGCCACCGTCACCTGGGGAGAACTTCTCGGCGTCGGCGAATACAAACTCTATGCCCGCGTAAAGGGTGCCAGGGAATTTCAGCTTCTCTACCGCGGTCCCGCCCGCAGTTATGTAGATAAGCGCGACGGCATTCAGCCCTGCAACGCCGTACCCGGCAACTCCAGCCCCAACTCCAGTGCGCTGATTGTGGAATATTTCGTGGCAGCACTTAACGGCAATGGCGAAAGCATCATGTCTCCCGCGGCCAATTCCGATCCCGCATCGTGGCGCAACTGGGACCCCAAACCCGGCGAACCCTTCCGCCGCGTCTTCGGCTATGAGCCAGATTCCGCACCGCAGTCCGGCGAGCAGCCACGCTACTATCCCGCATAACGCCGCACAAAAGTACCCGTAACGTTTGGCCTAGTAACACCTATGGGTACTTCCATAACTTTGCAAACTTTGCGATAACGTATGGTGCTAGATTTATCAATTAACTAAGGATCCCACCCTTTATGTGACCGGCAAGTGGTTCGCCTCGAAGGGGCGCTATGAAAGTTATTGGTGTCAGCGGTCTGGAAAATTCTGTTCCGTTCAAGCATGCCAACTGGCCAGGGCTGCCCGAAGACTCCTACAGAATTACGCAAGGCATGGACGCAGCCGCTGCGCTGCTGATTGACGGCCGTCTGATTGCCGCTGCCGAAGAGGAACGCTTCACCGGCAGAAAGCATACCGGCGAATTTCCCATCAACGCCATAAAGTTTTGCCTGCAGCAAGGCGGCATCTCTATTGAAGATGTGGATGAAATCGCCCACGGATTCGACTACACACCCTACCGCGACCTGTACCTGCGCGATGAAGTTTCCGGCAAACTCTACCGCGAAGTATTTTCCCGCGAGGCCTTGCTGCAACAAGTTCAGCGCGAGTTGCCGCAGTTTCCTCAGGAAAAAGTTTTCTCCGTCGGCCATCATCTGGCGCATGCAGCCAGTGCTGCCTACACCTCCGGATGGCCGGAATGCCTTGTCGTGGTCAACGATGCCATGGGTGAAATTGAAAGCCTCAGCGTTTACCACTTCAATGACGGAAAATTGCAGCGGCTACGCACCATCAGCGCCAATGACTCCATCGGTATTCTCTACTCGCTGGTCACGCTGCATCTCGGTTTCGATTTTAATTCCGACGAATACAAAATCATGGGCCTCGCACCCTATGGCGACCCCACTCACTATCGTGAATTTTTTCAGCAAACGGTGGAGTTGCGTGACGATGGCACCATTCGCGTCCCCATCCTGCGCCTGAACCAGACCCGAGAGGAGCGTGAGAACTACACGGCCACGCGTGCCTATTTAGATGAGCATCTGATTTCGCGGCGGCCCTCCGGCGCACCGGTCACTGAACAACATCAGCATGTGGCTGCGGCATTGCAGGAGTGCCTGGAACGCGTGGTCTTCCATGTCTGCAGTCACTTTGCGCAGCAGACAGGATTGCGTCGCGTGGCGCTCGCCGGTGGAGTTGCCCTGAACTGCACCGCCAATGGAAAATTAATTCGTTCCGGCATCTTCGATGAAGTCTATGTGCAGCCGGTGGCCGGCGACGATGGCACCGCACTCGGCGCGGCACTTTATCGCGAATCACTTGCCTCGCCGCTAGCCAACAATCGCATGCCGGTGCCGCTGCTTGGTCCGCAGTATGGCAATGACCGCATCCATGCTGCGCTGCAAAAGTTTGAAGATAAAATTCAATGGCGGCAAATGGATTCACTTGATGCCACCTGTAATCTCGCATCAAAATTAATTGCAGAGGGCCGCGTGATTGCCTGGTTTCGCGGACGCATGGAGTACGGCCCTCGCGCTCTTGGCAACCGCAGCATTCTTGCCGACCCCGGCCATCCAGAGATGCGCGACCGCATCAACGCTATGGTCAAAAAACGCGAAGCCTTTCGCCCGTTCGCACCGGCCTGTTCCATTGAAGAGGCGCACCGCTGGTTCGATGTTGCAGCCGGCACCGACCTTCCTTACATGATCAGCATTGTGGATGTGCGCGAAGAGGCGCGGCCGCTACTGCCTGCCATCACGCACGTCAATGGCTCCGCGCGCCTGCAAACGGTTTCCGCCGCAGACAATCCCGACTTCCACACGCTGCTGCTGGCCGTGGGAAAAACTACCGGCCGCCAGATGGTGCTGAACACCAGCTTTAACGTGAAGGGCCAGCCCATCGTGAACACACCGGAAGAAGCCATCGAGACATTTCTCGGCACGGGCATTGAGTTTTTGTTTCTGGAGAATATTTATGTCACGCGCGCCGGCACCTGAGTGGAACCAGACCGCCGTTGACTATCCCCGCGACCTCAGCCTCGCGCACGCCTTTGCATTGCAGGCTGCGCGTACGCCGGACTCTGTCGCAATCGCAACGAAATCCTGCACCCTCAGCTATCGCGATCTGGATGTACGCAGCAATCAACTGGCGCGACATTTGCAATCGCTCGGCGTCACTACAGAGACGCTCGTCGGCGTGGCCATGGAGCGCAACGAACTTCTGCTCATCAGTATGTTCGCGATTCTGAAAGCCGGCGGCGCATACGTTCCGCTCGATCCGGAATATCCCAGCGAACGACTGGCATGGGTGATTGAAGATTCCGGCATGCCCGTCATTCTAACCACGGCGCAATCGCGCAACCGTCTGCCGAAAAATTCCAGCCGTGTGATTGAGGCGGATACCGATTCCACCATCATCCAGCAATACAGTACTGAATCGGTTGCCTCCACTGCAACGCCAGAAAATCTCGCCTACGTCATCTATACCTCCGGCTCCACCGGCAAGCCAAAAGGCGTTATGGTGGAGCAGCGCAACGTCATCAACTTCTTCACTGGCATGGATGCGGTCATCGGCGCAACGCCCGGCGTCTGGCTCGCTGTCACCAGCATTTCCTTTGACATCTCTGTTCTTGAAATTTTCTGGACGTTGTCACGCGGCTTCACCGTGGTGCTGCATGGCGAAGGCGGTGCCGGCGAAATTGCCGACGAGATTAAGCGGCACAACGTCACGCATCTGCAAATGACGCCGTCGCTGGCGCGCATGTTGACGCTCGACCCACGCAACTTCGCTTCGCTTGCGCAACTAAAAATCCTGATGCTCGGCGGCGAGGCTTTACCCGCCTCGCTGGTCACGCAGTTGCAACAGGTCTTCCACGGTGAGCTGCACAATATGTACGGCCCTACAGAAACAACCATCTGGTCCACCACGTGCCGCGTGCAAAATGTGGGCAGCACAGTTCCCATCGGCCGACCTATTGCGAACACGCAAATCTATTTGCTTGATACAGAAATGAAATCTGTAGCTGTAGGTGAGCCTGGCGATCTCTACATCGGCGGCGATGGTGTTGCCCGCGGCTACTGGAAGCGACCCGACCTGACTGCGGACCGATTCATCACTCTGCCGGCCATCGGCAGCGGCCGCCTCTACCGCACCGGCGACCTGGCACGCTACCTCGACGATGGCAATATTGAATTTCTTGGCCGCGCAGATTATCAAGTTAAGATTCGCGGCCATCGCATTGAGCCGGGAGAAATTGAAGCTCTCCTCGAGCAGTGCAGCGGCATCCGTCAAGCCGTGGTGATGGTGCGTGAAGACCGCGCTGACGACAAACGTCTGGCCGCGTATCTCGTTGCCGATTCCCAGAAAAATATTTCTCCGAATACACTCCGCGCCTCGTTGGCGGAAAAACTTCCTGAGTTCATGGTGCCTTCCACATTTATTTTTGTCGATGCATTTCCTCTCACAGACAACGGCAAGATTGACCGAAAGGCGCTACTGAGTATTTCTCCTCCACAAAATGAAGCCGCTCCTGCAGCCAACCAACCGGATACAGATTTGGAACGCACACTGGTCAACCTCTGGCAGGATGCGCTGAACGTGAAATCCATCGGCGTGGATGACAACTATTTTGATCTTGGCGCGCACTCACTTACCGTGGCCGAGGTCCACGCGCGTCTGCAAGAAACGCTGGGACGCGACGTTGCCCTGCTCGACCTGTTTCAATATTCCACCGTGCGCACGTTGGCCGCGCATCTCGATGGCTCGCAACCGCAAGTCCAATCAACCGACCGCGCGCAGCGCCGCCTGATGGCGCGCCAGCAGTGAAGGGGATGCGATGAAGGACTCGAGGATTGCGATTGTCGGCATGGCGGGGCGATTTCCCGGAGCAAGAAATCTCTCCGAGTTCTGGCAGAACCTTCACGACGGCGTTGAGTCCATACGAGCGCTGACGGAAAAAGAATTACTTGCTGCCGGCGCTACGCCGCAGGAAATTGCAGATCCAGATTACGTTCGCATGGCGGCGGTGCTCGACGATGTGCCGATGTTCGACGCGTCCTTCTTCGGCTTCAGCCCGCGCGACGCTTCCATCATGGACCCGCAGCATCGCCATTTTTTGGAGTGTGCGTGGGAGGCTCTGGAAGATGCCGGCCATGTCCCCGCAAATTTCAACGGCTCCATCGGCGTCTACGCCGGCTCTGGTTTGAATTCATATCTCATCCACAACTTGCTGGCCAATCGAAAATTGCGCGACTCTGCCGGTCTCTTTCAGCTGAAGCAAACCGGCAATGACAAGGACGTGCTCTCCACGCGTGTCTCTTACCAACTTGATTTGCGCGGCCCCAGCATCAACGTGCAGACAGCGTGTTCCACTTCTCTAGTTGCTGTGCATCTCGCCTGCCAGTCGCTGTTGAATTTTGAATGCGATATGGCGCTGGCCGGTGGCGTCACCATTGAAATTCCCCACGGCCGCGGCTATATCTATCACGATGGAGAAATCCTTTCGCGCGACGGGCATTGCCGCGCCTTCGATGCATCGTCCAGCGGAACTATCTTCGGCAGCGGCCTCGGTCTTGTCGTTCTGCGTCGATTGGAAGACGCAATTGCAGACCGCGATAATATTCGTGCAATCATCCTCGGCTCCGCCATCAACAACGACGGCGCGCGCAAGGTCGGCTATCTTGCGCCCAGTGTGGATGGCCAGGCGGAAGTAATTGCCGAAGCACTCGGCGTTGCCGGAGTTTCCGCAGACGACATCAGTTATGTGGAAACGCATGGCACCGGCACTGTGGTCGGCGACCCGATTGAAGTGCGCGCACTCACCCAGGCCTTTCGCAAAACCACACAGCGCGTCGGCTATTGCGGCATCGGTTCGCTCAAAACCAGCATCGGCCATCTCGACGCAGCCGCCGGTGTCGCCAACCTGATGAAAACCGTGCTCGCGTTGCAGCATCGCCAACTGCCTGCGAGTTTGAATTTCCACCAAATCAATCCGCACATCGAATTGCAGAACAGTCCCTTCTACATCAACAACAAACTTGCTGACTGGCCTGCAGACAATCGACCGCGCCGCGCTGGAGTGACTTCGCTCGGCATCGGCGGCACCAATGCACATGTGGTGCTGGAAGAAGCGGCACCTGCAATTCACTCCGCAGCAACGCAGCCGTATCAAGTGCTCACGGTTTCTGCAAAATCAGAATCCGCCGCCGACCGCGCGCTGGAAAATCTCGCCGCACATCTGCAGGCGCATCCTGAGGTCAATCTCGCGGACGCAGCCTTCACCTGCCAGATGGGCAGACAGGCATTTCAACATCGCCGCGCCATCATCGTGCCTGGCATTAGAAACGCCGCGAACTCGCCTATTAATTTTGATCGCAAACAGATTGTCTCTGCCATTGCATCCAAGTCGAAGTTGCAGCCGGTCTTCATGTTCTCAGGCCAAGGTGCGCAACACGCCAACATGGCTCGCGAGCTATACATCAACGACAAAGTATTTCGCTCGGCCTTCGATGATTGCTCACGCAAGTTACAGCAATATCTAAATCTCAACCTTTGCGATGTTGTTTTTCCGCCGCCGGAAAAGTTTGCAGAATCGAAAGATCTGCTCGACCAAACCTGGCTCACTCAGCCCGCGCTCTTCGCCATCGAATATTCTTTGGCGCAGTGGTGGATTTCTCTCGGCGTCAATCCTGTGGCCATGGTCGGCCACAGCATCGGCGAATATGTGGCTGCCTGCCTTGCGGGAGTTTTCTCGCTGGATGACGCACTCGCCATCACCGCCTATCGCGGCCGGTTGATGTTCGACCAGCCGCGCGGTGCCATGCTGGCCGTGCCACTGCCGGCATCGGAGCTCAATCTCGATGAAGGCCTCTCACTCGCCGCCATCAATAATCCAGAAATCTGCGTCGTCTCCGGCCCCAACGAACTCGTAGACGCCTACGAAGCAAAACTGAAAAGCAAGTCGCTACTCTGCACCCGCCTGCATACTTCGCACGCCTTCCACTCCGCAATGATGGATCCCGTTCTTCCTGCATTTGAGGAGCGCCTGAAATCCATCCCGCTGCACCCGCCGCGTCTGCCGTTTCTTTCTAATCTCACCGGCACGTGGATTACCGCAGCAGAGGCGACCGACCCAACCTACTGGTCGCGCCATCTTCGCAGTACGGTTCGCTTTTCAGATTGCATCCATCAACTGCTGCAGCAACCCAATCACATCCTGATTGAAGTTGGCCCCGGCAGCACGCTCGCATCACTGGCGCGTTTGCAATCGGCCGGAGCTTTGCCGGTCCTGCACACGTTGCCGCATCCCAAAGAGAATCTTCCCGACCACGCATTCGCTCTGCGTGCAATGGCACAGGCATGGGCTGCTGGTGTGGAGATTCGTTGGTCAGCGCTGCATGATCTCAACTCCGTCCAGCGCGTTCCGATGCCCACATATCCTTTCGAGCGGCAAAAGTTTTGGATTGATCCTGATCCCGAAGCCGTTGCACCCGCGTATTCATTGGCCAGCGCTGCAGCTGATGTGCCACACCCTGACCCACTGCAAAGCTGGCTTTATCAGCGTGCATGGCAGCCCTCACCGATTGATGACACACTGCCGGACGAATCCGGTAGCTGGATTATTTTTGCTGACCCTGCAGGGCTCGGCGAACGAATCGCTCGCAAATTAAAATCCAGCCGGCAGGATGTTGTTTTAGTTTTTGCAGGCACGCATTACACCCGCTCCAAACCATCGAAATATATTCTTCGCCCCGAAATGCGCGAGGATTATGACACGCTGCTCGTCGACATTATGAAGAGCGGCCGCACGCTGAAAAAGATTCTTTATCTTTGGTCGCTTTCGCAGGAGAGCTACACTCGACCGCTGGAAGATGCGCAGCTGATGGCATTTTTCAGCCCGCTCTATCTAGCGCAGTCGCTGGCCGCGCAAGACATTCTGGAAGTAGATATCGCCTTCGTCACCGACCGACTGCAAAAAATATCCGACGAAGTTGTACGCGATCCAATGCAGGCCCTCATGGCCGGCCCTGCAAAAGTTGTTCCCAAAGAACTGCCTGGCTGTACCTGTCGCTGCATCGATCTCGACCTGCAACATGATCGCCGCGATAAATCCGCGCAATTACTCGTCGCGGAGATGAGTACTCTGCGCACCGATGCTTCGGTTGCTTATCGCAAGGCCGAGCGTTATGTTGAGCAGCTTGTACCTATGCCCCCATTCGCCGCCGCAGCGCGTCCGCGCATCAAACACGGCGGCGTGTATTTCATCACCGGCGGCATGGGCGGCATCGGCATGGTGCTCGCGGAATATCTCGCGCGTGAGTTCAATGCCAAGCTCGTACTAACGGGCCGCACGCAACTGCCATCGCCAGAGCAATGGACATCAGCGTTGCAAAATGAGTCTCTCTCGCAGGAAGAAAAACAAAAGCTACAATCGCTGCTGGAGATTCAGAAAATCTCCGGCGGTTTGTTGGCAGTGTCTGCAGATGTGTCTGACCTGGATCAAATGCAGCAAGTTATCTCCGATGCCAAGCAGCGCTTCGGAAAAATTGACGGCGTCTTCCATGCCGCCGGCGTGCTCGATGACGGCCCGCTGATGCTGAAGACCGCAGAGAGTGCTTCGCGCGTGCTGGCGCCAAAAGTTCGCGGCACCCTGCAACTTGCACAGGCATTCAGCAGCGAGCCGCCTGATTTCATCGCGCTCTTCTCTTCCATCAGCGCCATCTATCCGCCGGAGGGACAGGTGGATTACGCCGCCGCCAATGCTTTTCTGGATACTTTCGCTGCGCAGCAGGGTGCACCCTACATCACCATTAACTGGGGCGCATGGCAGGACGTTGGCATGGCGGCACGTTTTGCATCGCCGCATCCACTGCTCGATAAATGCCTGCTTGATACCAATCGAGAAATTGTTTACTCCACCCAGTTCTCTCCGCAGCGGCAATGGCTGCTCGCCGAACACAAATTAAAATCCGGCCTCGCATTGATTCCCGGCACCGGCCACATGGAGATGGTCTCCGCGGCCTTCACGCATGCCAAGCAGCACGGCGCAATTGAATTGCAGGACGTCTATTTTCTTTCTCCCATGATGTTTGATGATGCGCAGACCAAGGAAGTCCGCATCCAATTACGCCGTGAGAATCGATCCGATGCTGCAAATGCCGCCTTCCATTTTTCCGTCTATGCCTTCGACAAGGAATGGATCGAACACTCCACCGGTTCCATCTCCACTTGCCGTTCGCGTCCGGCGCTGCACATTGACCGCACCGCCATTGCCGCACGTTGCAAACAGCGCACAATTGTCTTTGGGGATGCAAATCGTCCGCGGCAGGAGCGCCACTTTAACTTCGGCCCTCGCTGGCAAACCCTTCGCACGCTGCAACTAGGCGAGCGTGAAGCGCTGGCAGAAATTTCTCTCGATAGCCACGTGGCCGGCGACGTTGCACGCATGCGCATTCACCCCGCTCTGCTCGACATGGCAACCGGCGCGGCACTTTATCTCACCGACGATTACGAACACAGTGACGACCTCTTTCTCCCCATCTCCTACCGACGCATTCGCATCTACCGCCCGCTGCCCGCAAAAATTTACAGCCATGTTCGCGCACGCCAAAAAGCACAACAACGAAATGAGATTGAAACCTTCGACGTAACCATCTTCAATGAACAAGGTGAAATTCTTGTAGAGGTTGAGGGCTTCTCCACACGGCGCATCAACAATGCGGAAAAAATTGTAGAAAGCGAAACCGCAGCCCATGACATCATTCACTCCAGCGGTGATCGGCCCATCGAAATATTCAGCCGCTCCGGCATCCAGCCGTTGGAAGGCGTCCGCCTGTTGACGCGCATTCTGCAATCTAACTCGCCGACAGAAATTGTCGTCACTCCGCTATCGCCCGCCGAACTCGACACACGCAGCACCCTGCCCTCGCCGCGCCCCGCCGATGCTGCCACAGCATCGCCAGAAAGCGTTGCGGCCACGCTTACTGCCTGGTGGCAGGAACTGCTCGGCGTGGAAAGCATTTCTATCGACGATGATTTCTTTGATCTCGGCGGACACTCGCTGGTTGGTGTGCGTCTCTTTGCGAAAATTAAAAAGACCTACCACCTCAATCTTGATCTCGCTGTGCTGTTTGAGGCCCGTACCATTCGACAACTCACCGAGGTGATACAGAACGCAGCCGCGCCCGCGCCCGATGTAGAGAACAGTTGGTCGGCAATTGTTCCCATCCAAACCACCGGCTCACGACCGCCGGTCTTCTTCGTGCATCACGTCGTTGGCGACGTCATGTTCTACGAGCATCTCGCGCGTCATCTCGGCAGCGATCAACCCTTCTACGCGTTCCGCACCGCAATCGGTCCTCATCCCGAACAGCGCGAAACTTCCATGGAAGAACTCGCCGCCATCTACGTGAAGCAGTTGATTGCTTTCCTGCCCGATGGCCCCTATCGCATTGGCGGCTCCTCGTTCGGCGGCAATCTCGCTTTTGAAATGGCGCGTCAGATGGATGCGCTCGGCAAACGGCCGGAACTCCTTCTGTTGTTTGATACGTTTGTTCCCGGCAGCGACCACCAGGTTTCGCGCCAACAACAAATCGCAACATTCATGAACGGTCTGCGCAAAGAAGGTGTGAAGTATTTCGGCGAGAAACTCTTCGCCAAATCAGTTTATTTATGGAAGCGTGTTCTGCTACGTCGCGCACAGGCCGTTGCCTGCGCCTGCTACCATCGCGCTGGCGTCGATCTGCCTGCTAAGCTTCGTTTTTATGAGATGGAAGAAATTCATCTGCAAGCGCTCTACAAATATAAATTCGAGCCGTACAACGGAAAAATTATTCTGCTGCGCGCTATCAATAATCCCGAGTACCTAAGCCGCGAGCGTGACCCGTATCTCGGCTGGGAACATCTCGCTGCAGAAGGCGTGGAGATTTACGACATTCCCGGCGGCCACTCCTCCATGCTGCAGGAGCCGTACGTTCGCAACATCGCGTCCGTGCTGCAAAGCATTCTCAGATAATCAACTACCCATGCCACTCCACCACAGTTGCAATTTCGAGCGGCTCAGATTTCCATGGCCGCAACTCAAGAAATTGCAACTCCGGCGTACCGCCGTACTCCAACATCAACGCAATGTTGTGCGCGGCATAACGTAACTCGCAAAACTTCCATCGAGCTGGATTCGCATCCACCTGCGCATCTGTTTCCAGCTGTATCTGCCCTGCATCTCCAAAGCGGAATGAAAACTTTTCCAGCGGCAACGCCAACCCCATGCCGCAGGCTTTTATGTATGACTCCTTCAGCGTCCACAGTGACAACGCGCGCTCCAGCTTCTGCGGCCCCTGCAACGCATTCATCTGCTGTACTTCCAGTGGAGAAAAAACTTCCGGCGCTAACTCCAGCACATCTGCCGCACGCGTAATCGGTTCGGCATCCACGCCCACTTCTGCGCCATGCGTCACGGCACATACCACCAGGTCCGCACACGTTGCCAGATTAAATCGCAACCCAGTCTGCGAATCTACGTGTGGTTTTCCGTGAACACCATTGCGAAAGCTCCATGCTTCCTGCGGCAGCATTGCTTCACCAATTCGCGCGGCTTCTTGCGAAAGCGCCGTACGCAGCAACGCATGGGCCGCAAGAAATTCTCGGCGCAGTTCCTCAGAGCGATAGCGTTCCCATCGCTCCATTTCTTCCGGCTGCAGCCATGCCAGGCAGCGTTCGGCAATTGTTTTTTCTGCGTAGTCTTCCGGATACGCGCACCACAAATAAACCTTCGCGGATTGTGGCATCGCGTGTGTCATGCTACGGGTCCAATGGTTCTATCGGGTCCTGCTGCAGCGAATCCATCACCGGCAGAAATGAAAGTGTCGTGTCGTCCAGCTTCGTTAGCGACCGATACGACACCACGCCCATCTCGCGCAGGCAGCGATCGGCAAAGCTCGGCGCGTAGATGTAGCCAATCTGTCCGGCATCACTCACCACCAGCGCCGGCCTGTCCATCGGCATGCCATAGCGATACATTTCGCGCACCGCATTTCGCAGATTCGTTGTCGTGTGCCGCGCATGTGGATCCACAATCACCGCCGACTCCGGCACGCCCATCTCATCCACCATCGCGCGTTTCATCTCTATCGCTTCAGAATATTTCGTCTGCGCTGGATGCACATACCCGCCGGAAACAATCAGGAACGGCGCTTTGCCCGCGTGCCATGCAGCCACGGCCAACTCGCAGCGTTTGCGCCCGCTTGGATCCAATGCGGTTTTATAATCCGCTGGCCCTTCGCCCGGCACCACAATCGCCGTGTATGGATATTTCTTCCATGCGGTCTTCGCAATCGCCGCCACAGCAGCACGGTTTTCGCCCGCTTCCATCGGCTCTTGCCGCGCAGCTTCATCGCGATGATTCGCGTTCAGCAGATATAACGCCAGCTTTAGTGAAGGCGAGAAAAACTCCCCAGCCGCAGCGTCTTCACCAGCGCGTATTTGCGCATATTCAATCTCAAGCTGTCCCTTCAGAGTGTTCGGATCAATCGACATCGAGTCAATTGCAGCATAACGTGGTGCTGTGCCCTCGCCATACACCTGCAGGACATCGTTGATGCCATGTGCGCACACCAACCATGCACCTGAAAGTAAACCTGAATCGCTTTCTGATTCATACTGAATGTATGTGTGGCTTGGACGCAGCTTCCTCTGCACCATTGCGCGCACTGCAGGGTTCGCCTGCGCCAACCGCGACAACGATATCGCGATATCGTTCATTTCCTCATCGGTCCATACAAAGTTTTTTATCAGGCACACTGCATTGCCCTTGCAGGATTTCTCCGCAGCAGCTTCAATGTTCTGCCGCTCATTCGTAATCTGCACAATGGCCGCATCAGCCATCACCGCGCGCTGTGCGGCCTTATCCTGCTCCAATAACGTTAAGAGATAAAAATTCTTGTCCTGCAGCGGGTGCTGCATCGGCAAAAGATGTGTAGTGGTCTGCGCCGGCATCATGCCAGCCATCAACAGCATTGGGAGAAACATCCTCAAGCGCATCATCATGCTTCGATGTTAGAGGATAGTTTTATTCTTCGATATTAATTATTCTGCGCCATGCAACGCGGTCATGGCCTTCTGCAGACTGGCGGCGTCTTCCACGTGCATCGCCGTCTGCGTGCGGTCAATCTGCCGCATCAATCCGCACAGTACTTTGCCTGGGCCTGCTTCCACAAAATGCGTTACGCCCTGCGCAATCAGCAACTGCACGCACTCCACCCAGCGCACCGCACCGGTCACCTGGCGCACCAGCGCATCGCGCGCGGCCTCGCCCGTGTTCACAAATGCCGCATCCACATTCGCTGCAACCGGTATGCCCGGCGCTGCAAAATTCAACGCGGCCAAGTCCGCAGCGAGCTTGTCCTGCGCCGGCTGCATCATCGCGCAATGGAAGGGCGCGCTCACCGGCAGCAAAACGGTCTTGCGTGCGCCGGCAGTTTTGCAAAGTTCCATGGCATGTTCCACTGCAGTCGTAGCGCCGGAAACCACTGTTTGGTCCAGCGAATTTAAATTCGCTGCGGATACCGGCTTGCCCGTTTCCTGCGATGCCTGCGCGCAAATGGCCACAATCTTTTCCGCCGGCAACGCCAACACAGCGGCCATCGCACCTTCGCCCGCCGGGACCGCCTGCTGCATGTAACGTCCGCGATTGCGAACTGCTTTCACCGCATCGGCAAAGCCCAGCGTGCCCGCCGCAACATGCGCGGAATATTCTCCCAGCGAGTGGCCCGCAGCCAGTGCCGGCACAATGCCGTTCTCGCGCAGCACCAGCGTCACCGCGTAACTCATCGTCAAAATCGCCGGCTGCGTATTTTCTGTCAGCTTCAGTGTTTCTTCCGGCCCGTCAAAACAAAGTTGTGAAAGCGAAAATCCCAGCGCCTCATCGGCCTCTTCAAACACGCGCTTCGCAACGGGGAACTGTTCCTGCAACTCGCGGCCCATGCCGACATACTGCGAGCCCTGGCCGGGAAATAAAAACGCAATCTTCTGTGCTGTGTTTGTCATCAGACCTTCCAGATGGGGTGGGATGAATTTCGTTTGTGGCTACGCGTTGCTCTCGCTGCCGGAATTTTCTTTCGCAGCGCCATTGCTCAACGTGCCCGGATCGCGTGTCGGCCGCGCCGCCAGTTCCTGCGCAATGTGTGCGTTCACGTTGCCCTGCGCAAACTCCGCAGCTACGCGGATGCCGTTCATAATCGCGCGCTCATTCGACGAGCCATGTCCCACAATGCAAACGCCGCGCACACCCAGCAGCGGAGCGCCGCCGTATTCGGAATAATCCAGCCGCCGCTTGAAGGCGTTGAATGCCTGCCGCGAAAGCAGCGCGCCAACTTTCGCCGTTACCGTCGCACTCAGCGACGAGCGCAACAAATCGCGCACCAGCTTCGCCAGGCCTTCAGAAGTTTTCAGCGCAACGTTGCCCACAAAGCCGTCGCAGACCACCACATCCACATTGCCGTTGTACAGGTCGCGGCCTTCCACGTTGCCGATGAAGTTCATTGAGCGGTCGGCCTGCAAATCACGCAGCAGGGGAAACGTTTCGCGTGTCAGATCATTGCCTTTGCTCTCTTCTTCGCCGATGGAAAACAGACCGACACGCGGCCGCTCCACATGCAGCACCAGCCGTGAATAAGCCTCTCCCATCACAGCAAATTGTTCCAGGTTTTGCGGCTTGCAATCCACATTCGCGCCCACATCCAGCAGGATGCACGGCGAGCCGGTCGAGGTCGGCAGCAGGGCAGCCAGCGCCGGACGGTCCACACCGGGCAGCGCGCCCAGCACCATCTTCGCAGTGGCCATCGCCGCGCCGGTATTGCCTGCGGTCAGGAATCCCGCGGCCTTGCCTTCGCGCACCATCTTCAAGCCAACGCGCATGGAAGAATCACGCTTGGAGCGGACCGCAATCGCGGCTTTGTCTTCCATGCTGATCCACTCACTTGCATGGACGATTTCAATGGGCAGTTTTTGATTGCGCAGATGGCTCTGCAGCGCCGGTCGCAAAGTCTGCTCCGGACCAACAAGGTGTACCCGTACCGGCAGATTGCGGCATGCAAGTATGGCGCCGCGGATCTCTGGCTCAGGAGATTTGTCCGAGCCCATCGCATCCAGCACGATGTCCGTCAGCGGACCCTTGTAAGTCAAACCGGAAAAAGGTTTGCCAGAGCTCATAGTTCCCGTGGGACTAGTTTTCTGACTTGACCGCTACGACTTCGCGGCCCTTGTATGCGCCGCACTTGGGGCATGCGTGATGGGGCAGCTTGCGCTCGTGGCAGCTGGGGCATTCAGAAACACCCTTGGTGGTCAGAAAATCATGGGCGCGGCGTAGTGCAGTGCGGCGCTTGGAGTGACGCCGTTTCGGATTCGGCATTGCAGTTACTTCCTTTCGAGTCTGGCATTTCAGGAGCGCATTCCAACCTGCCGCAAACGGCGTTGCCGCTGCATGGTTCGGTTGGCCAATCGGTCCCGTTCAGCCTTGTTCTTTCTGTTCGCTCTTGAGCCGGGCGCCCAGATCAGATAATGCCTTCCAGCGGGGATCCGTTACATTCGCCGCGCATTGGCACGTTTCGTGGTTCTGGTTGCGTCCGCAGTGCGGGCACAGTCCTTTGCAGTCCGGCCGGCAGAGACTGCGCACAGGCAAGGTCAACCAGACCTGTTCCCGCAGCACATCTTCCAGCAAAAGACCACTTTCCTCATAATACCCGATTTCAGTCTCCGCCGCTGTAATTGCGCGTTCCGCGCCATCGGCATCCACGGCCTGGGGACGGAAAATCAGGTCAAATTCTCCGGCCAGCGAATGCGGCACCGGCTCCACACAGCGGGCGCAGGCGGCTTCAAAATTGCCGTCCCACTTGGCGCGGATGCGGATATCCAGCACTATCTCTTTCGGCCCGCGATGTTCCTCAATCGGCTCGGCTTGGCCGTCCACGGTCAGCGGCCCGCTCTGCACCGTTGCGCCGCCATCGCCAAATTCAATCGTCCCCGGCGGCAGAACCACTTTGACGGGAATCGGCCCATTTTCCAGATCCAGCGGGGTAATTAACATGGTGGGCCTCCTTACGGCTTTCCGATTACAGCTATTCTTTTCAGCCTATGGCTTTGGCCACTCAGCGTCAAATCCGGCAGCCATTTCAATGCGTATCTCTATAAAAATAAACGGATTCCTGCAACTCCCGCTGCACCCGCTGCCAGGCAATCCTCAGCATTCTCCAGAGTCACCCCGCCCAGCGCATACACCGGCATGGCGCCCGCCGCCCGACAAGCCTCGGCGAGCCGCTCCACCCCCACCCCCGGCAGGGAACTCTCGCCCCGCAGCCAGCGGTCCAGCACCGGTAGCGGCTTCTCAAAGACCGGCCCAAAGACCGCCAGGGTCGCAGCAGCATCCTTTGCCACCGTAACCTCCTGCAACGTATGGCAGGCCACGCTGACCGCCGCCTGCGGCCACAGCCTCCGCACCTGCGTCACCGTCAGTTCCCCGGGCTGTGCTGTCAGATGCACCCCGTGCGCCCCGGCAGCCATTGCCACATCGGCACGGCCATTCACCAGCAATTTTGTTCCGCCACCCGCCGCGCGAATCGCCGCAACCATCGTTCCGGCCACGCGTTCCAACTCGCCCGCGCCCAGGTCCTTCTCGCGCAACTGCACCCACTCCACCCCGGCCGCCGCCCACTTCGCCGCCTGTGCCGCCAGTGTCTCCGCAGCATCTCCGCCATCTTTCAGCAGCCTTCGATTTGTAATCGCGTATCGCAGCATTGTCTTCCTGCAATTCACAAGCAACAAAACCCAGTATATTCAGCATCCCAAATACGCACTCGCTTCACTGAATCAATCCGCGGCCAGGTAACAAATTCACCATGCCGCTGTGTTAGCGTGAAACTGAAGCGGGTACTCTTGGCCTGACGAGCGGCAGCCTGCTTCCACCGAGACTATGACAACTTACGACTTCATTGTGATTGGTTCAGGCCCGGCCGGCCAGCGCGCCGCCATCCACGCGGCCAAGCTCGGCAAACGCATAGCGCTGGTGGAGATGCGCGAGGTCGTCGGCGGTGCCTGCATCAATACCGGCACCATTCCCAGCAAGACCATGCGTGAAGCCGTGCTGCATCTCTCCGGCTACAACTACAAATCCATCTACGGCATGAATTATCGCGTGAAAGAAAAGATCACCATGGCCGATCTT
>CAIZGA010000171.1 GCA_903932385.1 uncultured Acidobacteriota bacterium | reverse complement strand
TGGCGAGCGTGGCGCGCTCCTGCGCGGCTTGGCCGATCAGCGCCAGAAAGAAACGGCCAAAGACTTCGGTGCCTTGCTGCTTCAACAGATCTTTTGCCGTGTTGATGAGAATGACCTTTCCGGCGTTGATCTCGGTGAATAGGTCGAGCTTGGATTGTGGATGTGTGAACAAACGCTCAAACGTCCGGTTTTCACAGATGGTGAAAAGACGAGCGACGACCTGTTGCTTGGTCTGCTCGAATATCTTGCCATTGAATTGCGTATCGAAAAACTCCTTGGCGGTGCCACCTAGCTGGTCGATGTAGGGCTTGAATTTGTCGTACCCGCCGGGCTGCATGAGTTCTCGAAACGTATGAATGGTCGCGTCCGGAACCACCATCATTAATTGTGTGGCAAACCGAAACAGAGTTCCTTGTCGAGCTGTCATCTCGCTTCCCAGAAGGGAAGACAGCACGAAATCGTAAAGCTCGATGACGCTGTTCAGTAGCCGTTCTCGCTCCAGCATCGAATACGAGTTGAGCCGCTCTTTGCCGATCGCGAATAAATTGAGCTGAACCGGGTACTCGATATCGCTCGGATCGATGTGAACAAGCTTTCCATGCAGTGGCCCGCCGGGAGCAAAAAGATCGAGATTGGCAATCGTTGGGATAATCTGATTCTGGCTATCCATGACCACAATGGAACATTGTCCGGCGATGACCGCTTCAAGATCGCGCTCGATCATAGTGGAAATCGCATTGGTCTTGCCGTGCCCGCTGCCAGCGCAAAGCCACGAGTGTTCGAAGCGCGTTTCCTCAGGGGGAGTAAACGACACGCGGCACTCGAATATTTCTTCAAGCGGCGTATTTCTCAAGTAGCCCCGCACAATTTCCTGCGGCGTGCCTTTGTAGTCATGCGGGAGAATGAGCTTAGTTGAACCTTTGTTCTCCTCGGTGAAGGGAATACCGGACAGTTCGTGCATATTGCGGTCAATCTGTTCGCGCAGGTCGACAAACAATTGTGATTTGATCGCATTGCTGCTGTAGTAAGCGGATATAAAATTCCCAATAGCCTGTCCGAAATTTGGTATCACGTCCATAAGCTTGACCTGCGTTTCATTGCGCTCGTCATCGCCACTCATTGCCGCATAAATTTGCTTATGGGTCTGAAGCGCCATCGGGGGCAGTGCGCCCGCCAGTCTGCTGAAACTCTCGGTGAAGGTCTGATTGATGATTTCGATAAGCTTGGGGTCTTGTGCACGCGCCGCAAGAAAAGCTGTCCGATCACGCCAGCGGGCGACATCCATCGCGCTGTTTGAAGCCGGCTGCGCCTGAGAGGGATTGATCTCTTCGTTCTGGTAAATGGTTTGAATGGCAGAGAATGCCTCGGCCATAATGGGATAGGCGGGCATCAGTTGATTATTGTTTTTGCGCAATTGTGAAAAATCGAGAAAGAAATTCTTTGCGAACTGAAGCGGCTCGGGGACAGGAATCGGATTGGCAACGGCTGCATGTAAAACAGCATCTCGACTTGCTGCCTCGGCTTTTGCCTGGCTGCTTTTGTACCACTTGACGCCGAGCCAAATGGCCACCCCGGCCAAAACAAATGGCAGCATAAATACACCGGCGACAAATATGAACGTGCCGCCGATGATAACCGTCATCAGCCATAGAAAGGCTGTCGTTGTCGGGTCTTTGTCCACTACAGTTCGAACGTGTCGGACGCTTTCAAGGGCGTGGCGCTTTGTTCGATGACAGCTTTTAGATTTTTCAGCGCTTCACGAATATCGTGCTCGCCCGCCCGAGCGGCTGTGATGTCTTGAAACTCGATCGGATACGGACCCTTGAGCAGATATCCGACCTCAACCCCACCCTGCATTCTTTCGTTGTAATGAGAGTGACGCGGGGGGTCGTAGAAAACCTTGTCCGCCAACCCGCCTTGTTTGATTGCAGCCTTTTCGGTCTCGCTGAATTCAACGGCCAATTGAATAGCGGGAGCCTTTTTAAACATTCCAACTTTTTTCTCGATGTGTTCGAGCGTCACCTTCATCTTCGATCCCCCGGTGGTTGCGGGGCATTTTCGACGCAACCCCTTATGATTGCAAGTGTACTTTCTGGTATTAACAACCGGAAATTTACATTAGGAATCTGGATATATTGTTTTCAACCAGCCGCCTGGGGCGACTGTGCCGGGCACGGGTGCGCGCCTGGATGGCGGCGAGGCGGCCGGAATCCGTTGCTGGCGGCGGCATCGTCTGCATGTAGCGCGCATCAGTTGGAGCGTCGTGGTGCATCAGCTTGATCCAAGCTCTGAAGTTACCCGTCTCCGTCAGGGCGCTGTGATTGGGATGGCCCAGTTCATCGGCAATCAGGGGCGCATCCTCTGCACCGAGCCGAAACGCCACGACGGTGCCGGCATTGCCGATGACAGCCTGCCGCAACAGTGGCGGAAGCTGGCCAAGGAATTGATGCGCCAATGCGAGATTGAGCCGCCACTTACGGGCTTCGCTCAAAATGGACGCAAAGCTGTCGGTCGCGAAATTCTGGAATTCATCGGCATAGAGGGTAAAGTCGCGGCGATCCGCTTCACGGATCTCGGCGCGGCTTTCGGCCGCCTGCGAAAACGCCGTCGCTAAAAATGCGCCAAGAAGATGCGCTGGAGCTTCTCCCAGCCTGCCCTTTGAGAGATTGACGATCAATACCCGGCCGCCATTCATGATGCCCGGGATATCGATCG
>CAIZGA010000170.1 GCA_903932385.1 uncultured Acidobacteriota bacterium | reverse complement strand
TTGGTAATTGGTTCAGGGGTTACTCTGGCAATTGTTTGTGGCTCAGCACTCCGCTTGCATCCTAAGACACCGCAAATGAACCATGCCAGAGATAGACAAAGAAGAGCTGTATTTTTCATGGCAGAACAGATACATTACCCAACGCGTTCGCTAACGCTTGTTCAACGAGTGCGTGTTTGAACAAAGGGCAACTCGAACCCGGCAGAGCGGACACCATGCCCGTGGACGGGCTGCGGAGGGCGCTCCTGCAGGAAAATTTCTATCATCGATTGCGGGCCGGCCAAGGAAAATCCCAGGGAACCGCCGTCTGGTTGCGCTGCGATTGCGTGCCGCTTCGCTGGCATGGCCGGTGTGGGAAAACGTCATGCGGCAACGAGCCTGCTTAGGCCCAGCTTCGCTGACGCTACCAAGCGCAAACAAGGCTACGCAGGCCGATGCGCTCCCGGCACGGACTGCCACCCGAGCCACCCGCAATCCGAACTTTACGTTCCGTCCAGGCGCGTTTATACTTCCGGCATGAGGACCTTGGAAAGCGACGCTGAAATTCGGGCTGATGGCAGCATGATGCTGCTTTCACCCATGCCATCGTGGTTAAAACCGGGCCGGGCACATGTGGTGGTGGTGGTGGCGGATTCTGGCGAGACCGAGGCCGTACCGCAACGTGCGAAGCCCGCCGCAACGCAGGAGATGATCGCCCGACGGATGGATGCGATGGCACGAATCCGGGGTATGGACCCGTATCGCGACATCGAAGATCCCGTTGCCTGGCAGCGGGAAACCCGGCAAGATCGCCCACTCCCCGGGAGGGAATAACGGATGCTGCTTGATTCCAACATCATCATCAGCGCGGCTAAACCCGGCGGTGAATCATTGTCCGTTTTTCTGGCGTCGCCGGATGCATGCATCAGCGTCATCACCCGCATTGAATCACTCGGCTATCACCTCATGTCGAGTGGCGAGGAGAGGGAGATCACGCTTTGTCTAACAGACCTGCCGGAACTGGCCTTGGACGACCTCATTGCCTACAGGGCTATCGCCTTGCGGCAGCAGAAGAAGATGGGGCTGGCGGACGCCGTCATTGCCCCGACGGCCTTGCTCTACGACATGCCGTTGGTGACCCGGAACGAAGACGATTTCAAGCACATCGCCGACCTTCATTTGATCAATCCCGGCAATGCGATTTGATGAGGAGTTGTGCAAAGGAAAACGCGCCGCGCGATACCCTATCCGCATGAATGACCGGCTGGCGCATAAGTCAATTTTGTCATTTAAAATTCAACACATTGAGCACCGCGGATCCCCAATCGTTGCATGATCTCGGGTTTGCCGGGATGGAACGCGCCCTGGCGGCTGCCGGGGTCAAGGCGCACCATGCCAAGGCGCTGTGGCGGGCGGTGCAGCGCGAGGGTGCGGCCGATCTAACAACCGTGCAGTTCCTGCCGCCGTTGCGGCGCTGGGTGGATGCATCGGTGGGGGCGGGCAAGGAATTTTTCCTGGATGCGCCGGAGGTGGTGAGTGAGATCCGCAGTACGGACGGGCTGACCCGCAAGTTCCTGCTGCGCTTGCGCGACGGGCAAACCATCGAGACGGTGCTGATGGGTTACGACGGGC
>CAIZGA010000169.1 GCA_903932385.1 uncultured Acidobacteriota bacterium | reverse complement strand
TTTAAGTTGTCATTCCGCAGCGCAGCGAAGGAATCTGCTTCTTCTTTTGTCTTCGCCTGTATCTGTCATCCTGAGCACCGCGAAGGACCTCGCGGCTGTCCCTGAACCTGCACCCAGACCCTCACAGGGCTACAAAACAGGGGTAAAAAAGTAGAAAATCACTCAAAAATCCTCAACTTATAATATTAAAACTAAATCAATCTATATAAAATCTAAAACAAACAACATAATTTACTTTAGAAATAACATTATCCCTCGCTAAAACTTCTCCGCCGCAGAAAACGTCAACGCCGCCGCATCCTTGCCGGAAACCGTTGGTTGCAAAGGCTTTATTTCGTCCAGCGGCCACGCAATCCCCAGCTCCGCATCATCCCACCGGATCGCCCGCTCTCCCTCCGGAAAATAATAATCCGTCGTCTTGTAAAGCACTTCGGCTGTATCACTTAGCACCAAAAATCCATGCGCAAATCCCACCGGAATCCACAGCATATTTGCCGTTTCCGCCGACAAAACACACCCAAACCACTGCCCGAAACTCGCCGAGTTTTGGCGTATATCTACTGCAACATCAAACACTTGCCCCGATACCGCCCGCACCAGTTTCCCCTGCGGCCGACCCACCTGGTAATGCAGCCCGCGCAGCACCCCCTTGCGCGAAAACGACTGGTTATCTTGCACAAAATGAAGGGGTAATCCCGCCCCCGCCAGCCGCTCCGCGTTGTACATCTCCGCAAACCAGCCGCGCTCATCACCGAATTTTTTCGGCGTCACCAACTTCACTCCATCCAGTTTTGTTTCTTCAACATGCATGCCCGAATACTACTGCATTTTCCCCTCTCCACACGATATTCTTGCTGCATGCAACCCGTTCGTGATTTTTTACGCGATCATCTCGCCTCCGCCCTTAACGCGCACTCGGCGGACGAGAGAATCTCTGCGGCGTGGCCCGTGGTTTGCGGCGCAGCCATCGCGCAACGCACGCGCGTTTTAAGTTGCGTAGACGGCATTGTTGAAATTGCCGTGCCCGATGGTGCGTGGCTGCGACAGATGCTGAGCTTGCGCGAGAAATTATTGCGTGAGTTGCCCACTGCGTGCGGCATCGCTTTGACCGATATACTTTTTAAAGTGCGGCCTGAAGTTTTTGCCGTGGAAAAATTTGCTGCACCGAAAAATCTCTAGCAACAGAATGGCAGGCAGAATGAGCAACACGGAAAACGTCAGTCTGGAAGAAGTGCGCCGCGTGGCCGAGCTCTCAAACCTGGAGTTGACTGCGGAGGAAGAGCCGCGCATGCAGCATGACCTCAACGCTGTGCTCGGTTACATCCGCCAGTTGAATGAGCTGGACACGAGCAGCGTGCCACCGATGGCGCAAGTGAGCGAAGTGCTGGGCGGACAAGTGGAAGCGAGCGCCGCTGCTCTGCGCGATGACGTCCTACGCGCATCGCTGGACCGCGCACCGGTGATGGCCTCTGCCCCCGATGCGAATGATAGTTTCTTCAAAGTGCCGCGCGTGATCGAGCGCTAACAAAACTTTTCAGTGCCGGAAATTTTGAGGCCAACAGATTTTTCAGGATAGACATGCAGACCGACACCTTGACGATTGATGCCGTGCGCGATGCGATTGCATCGAAGAAGACAACGGCCACTGAACTTGCCGAAGCTCATTACAAACGCATCGCCGCGGAAGACACGCTCATCCACAGTTATCTATCACTGAGCCGCGAGCGCGCGTTGAAGAAGGCCGCGGAGATTGACACGCTGGTTGCGAAGGGCGACCCGTTGCCGCCGCTCGCCGGAGTTCCCATCGGCATCAAAGATGTGTTGACCATGCAGGGTGCACCGGCCACTGCGGGATCGAAAATTCTTGAAGGGTATCGACCACCATACGACGCCACATGCGTTGCGCGACTGGAAGCTGCAGGCGCTGTGCTGTTGGGCAAATTGAACTGCGATGAATTTGCCATGGGCTCGTCGAATGAAAATTCTGCGTACGGCCCGGTGCGCAATCCGCGCGCGACGGACCATGTTCCGGGCGGCTCCAGTGGCGGCTCTGCTGCTGCGGTTGCAGCGGGATTTGCTGTAGCCACACTCGGCACCGACACAGGCGGATCGATACGCCAGCCTGCAGCGTTTTGCGGAGTGACGGGTTTGTTGCCGACCTACGGCCGCATCTCGCGATATGGATTAATTGCATTTGCCTCGTCGCTCGATCGGGTGGGCCCGCTGACGCGCAGCGTGAAAGATGCTGCATTGCTGCTGGAAACTTTGGCAGGACACGACACGATGGATGCGACCAGCTCGCACCAGCCTGCCCCGAAATACACGGCGGAGTTGGCGAAGCCGGCCAGTGGATTGCGTGTTGGTGTTCCGGAAGAATATTTCGGCGAGGGTTTGGACCCGGAGATTCGCGCGGCGATTGAAAAAACAATTTCTCAATTGGAAGCCGCCGGTTGCACGGTGAAAAAAGTGAGTCTGCCGCACACGCGTTACGCAGTGCCGACTTACTACGTGATTGCGACGGCGGAAGCGAGCAGCAACCTGGCGCGCTTTGACGGCGTGCGTTACGGGCATCGCGCAAAAGATGCAACGACACTTTCTGCGATGTATCGCAAGTCGCGCGATGAAGGATTCGGCACGGAAGTGAAGCGTCGCATTCTGCTGGGCACGTATGTGTTGAGCGCGGGCTACTACGATGCGTACTACCGCAAGGCGCAGCAGGTGCGCATGTTGCTGACGCACGATTTTCTAAACGCGTTTGCCGAAGTGGATGTGCTGGTGGCGCCGATGACTCCGATGCCCGCTTTCAAGCTGGGAGAAAAAGTGGATGACCCGTTGGAGATGTATCTCGCAGACATCTACACCGTGGCGGCGAGCCTTGCGGGAATCTGCGGCATCAGCGTGCCGTGCGGAGAAACCAAAGCCGGGTTGCCAATCGGCGTGCAGTTGCTGGGACCGCACTTTGGCGAGCCGGTGCTGCTGCGCGCGGCGTTGGCTGTGGAACAGGCACAACAAGCCGGCAAGTAAAAGTCGGCTAAGAACAGCAAAGGTGAAAATTAGTTGCGCGCAACTGCGCGTACAGCGTTGTGTCTAATCCTGTGTGGCAAGAAACGAATGTGGTGATTCAATACCGCATTCAGAAAGAGCACAGGAGGTGCCTTATGAAAGCAACGACCGCAACGACCCTCACCCGCAGATTTACAAAGATGTTCACCGTGGCCGCGCTGGCCGGCATGTTCCTGATGTTCGCTCCCAGCAGCGCCAATGCACAGCGCGCCTTCTATGGACGCGGATTCCACGAGCACCGCGGTGCGCGCGTGGTGATTGGTGGCGGGTTCTATGGGCAGGCACCCTATTACGCACCCGGATACGTAGCGCCGTACTATCCGCCCGCGCCGGTGGTGGTTGCACCATCGATTGGATTTGGATTCGGCTATGGACGTCCGTTCTACGGTCGGCCAGTGGTTCGCCGCGGATTCTACGGCCGTCGCTAAGCAACGCACACAGAATTTCTACGATGTTCGCAGGGCCGGTGGTGATGTTTACCGCCGGCCTTGTTGTTTGTGCGCGAGAATTTTAGTCGTCGTTGTCGGGAGCTTCTTCAAGCACCGCTGAGGTTGCGCCGCTTAATTCAAAACTGAATGCGTCATGACCGGCGGGATGAAAGGTGACACGCACGGGATCGCGCGCCCAGATGGCGGTACTGCAGGCGGGTTGCGAGGGAGCGTCATTCTGCAGGCGCTGAATTTCTTTTTGCACCAACGCTTTGGTAGTGCCGGCGCGCGCGACGATTGCGAACAAAGTTTTTGCCGAGCTGCTGATGCCGCAGTAGGCAGCGTAGTCGCGGAACCAGGTGACTTCAGAAATCGCGGGATCGTAGTCGGGCAAATGCAGGAGAGTGATGTGGCCGGTTTGGCGGTCGACGAGCAACCAGGCACCGGCCTGCCAGATCCATCGCTGCGCGGATTCGCCCGGGAGCGAATCATTCACACGCACGGCGCGGCGGATGGCGAAGCTGCGGTCGGTAACATCGTGCGAGTCGCCGGTGGTCCACTCGCGCAGGCGGCCGTCGATCATCAATGGACGAACACGCAGCACAGCGCCGGGAGTGGATGCGGAGGGCGCGGATGTAGTGGGCGAGTAAATGGCTTTGCGGGCGGAACCCAGTACGACCGAGTGCGATCGGGGGGCGGCGGCTGTGGTTTGCAACGGCAGAAGAAAAACAAAAAGTGCAGGCAACGACGTACTCAACTTGTGCATGGGGTGAAGGTAGCGCGGAAGTCGAGCAGAAGCAAGCCTTTGCAGGAAATAAGATGGA
>CAIZGA010000168.1 GCA_903932385.1 uncultured Acidobacteriota bacterium | reverse complement strand
TGCCCCTACTGCGTCACCGAACTCGAGTCCTGGCGCGATTTATTTTCTGAGGTCCGTGCCCGCGGCGCCCTGCTCGTCGCCATCTCCCCCCAGACCCTCCGCCAGAATGACTTCGCCGTCCAGCAGCACAAATTCGGCTTCCCCCTCCTCCGCGACCCAAACGCTGCCCTCGCCGCCCAACTCGGCCTCACCTGGACCCTCCCCCCTTATTACCGCGACTACCTGCGCAGCATCCTGGTGAACATCCCCTTTATCAACAGTGATTTAACCAGTCGCGAAACCGGCTATCGTCCCGGCCGCGGAGCCTTTGAAGGCCCCGACCATAACGCCGAGGAGTTCTGGCGCCTGCCTCTGCCCGCTACTCTGGTTGTCCGTCCAGACTCCACCATCGCCTTTGCCGAAGCCCATGCTGACTTCCGCGTCCGCCCGGAACCGCTCGAAGTCCTGAACGCAATAGAGAATTCGATATAAATTGCGTCTAATCAATAGATTTCGGCATCATATACCCCGTAGTACCATTGCTTTTTTCGGCAAAAAGTTGCATCCTGACAACTTGCGCTATAGGATACTCGATTGTGTTAATGAATAGTCCAGCACCGACTTACGCTCCACAGTACCTCCGGGCCCGCATGGGCAAGCTCTGTGTCGCCATCATTGGCGAGACCCCTGCAGAAATGATTGAAAAGGCGGCGGAAGTCTCCAAAGAGACCCCGTTCCTCGAGTTCCGGTTGGATTATCTTTCCAAGCCGCTGCAGGCGCTTCCCAAGATCAAGCAGTTCCTGGCAGACAATACCCTCGTCACCGCAGTGGCCACTTGTCGACGCGCAAGCGTTGGCGGCAAGTTCCGCGGCTCCATCGCCAATGAGATGGAAGTGCTCGGCAAATGTGCCGGCTCCGGCTTCCAGCTGGTCGACGTGGAATTGCAAACCGCCGAAGCCCTGAAGAAGGGAGAGCTGCAGAAACTCCGCGACAAGGGCGTCGCACTCATCATCAGCTATCACGACTTTGAATCCACCAAACATTTGGATGAAGTCCTCGAGCGCATCCGCAAATTCCAGCCAGAGTTTGTCAAAATTGTTTCCACGGCCAAGTCGCTCAGCGACAACATTACGATGATTCGCTTCCTCGAACGCGAGGCCGACCGCAACAACATGATCGGCATCTGCATGGGCGACCCGGGCATCATCAGCCGCGTGCTGGGACTGCGCGCCGGCAGCGTCTTCACATTTGCCGCAGCCACCACTGGAGAAGAAACCGGTCCTGGCCAGATTGCCGCACGCACTTTGATTGAGACCTATCGCATCGATCAGGTCGATGCCGCCACCAAGGTTTACGGAGTCGCGGGCAATCCCATCAAGCATTCGCTCTCGCCCATGATGATGAACACGGCCTTCCGCCGCGAGACGGTCAACGCCGTGTATCTTGCGCTGCAAGCGGCCAAGCTGCCCGACCTCGTCAAGCTGCTGGATGAAATTCCGCTGCAGGGGCTCAGTGTAACCATGCCGCTGAAGCAGGAAATTTTGCAGTACCTGGAAAATACAGATCCGCTGACAGAAAAAATCGGCGCGTGCAATACAGTGGTCCGCGCTGCGGATGGAAAGCTGTACGGATTCAATACCGATGTTGCCGGCATCGTTGGTCCGCTGGAGCGTCGCGGCATTCCGTTGCGTTCGGCAAAAATTCTTGTGCTCGGGGCCGGCGGCGCGGGACGCGCTGCTGTCTTCGCATTGCGCGACAAGGGCGCGGAAGTTTTTGTCTGGAACCGCACCTCGCAGACCGCGCAGGCGTTGGCGAAAAAATCCGGCGCGAAGACCATCAAGCGCGATGCGATTGCCAAGACCAAGTTCGACGTCATCATCAACGCCACGCCCATCGGCCAGGCCGGATACAAACAGCAGACGCTGCTGGACGCGAAGGAAATCAACGCGAGCTATGTGTTTGATTTCGTCTACACGCCCGTGGAAACGCCGCTGATTAAAGCCGCCAAGGCCAAGGGCATTCAGGTCATCACCGGTGTGGAGATGTTTGTGGAGCAGGGAGCGCGCCAGTTTGAAATCTGGACCGGCAAGCCTGCGCCCAAGGACGACATGCTCCGCGTAGTGGTGCACGCACTGAAGCAGCGCGCCGAGCAGCACGCATAACTCAACCTACATCGGTCGGCTGTAGCCTTGCTGCTGGTATTTTTCCAGCAGCGCGGTCAGGTGCGCCACAATTTCCGGATGCTCGAGATAGACGTTGTTCTCTTCGCGCGGATCGTCGGCGAGATTGTAGAGTTGCCCCTTCGGGCCGCCGGGCGCGGGATCCACATGCGCAGGCGCGGAGAAGCCACCGCTGCCCAGACCCAGTTCCAACTTCCAACTGCCTTCGCGAATGGTGAACATGCCGTCGATGGAGTGGTCGATGATGTCGCGGCGAATGGGCTGTGTGTTGGTTTGCTTGAGTGCGGGCAGAATATTGAAACTGTCTTCGGCGGCGTCGCGCGGCAGCGGTTGTTTTAAGATCGCAGCCACGGTCGCGGTGAAGTCGGTGAGTGACGCCATCTCGTTCGAGACGGTGTTCGCGCGTACCACGCCCGGCCAGCGCGCGATCAGCGGCACGCGATGCCCTGCCTCCCACCCGTCTGCCTGCTCGCCGCGCCACCACGCGTTGGCGCGCTGCGGATAGCGGGCGATGTCTTCCGGCTTCCAGTCGGCACCGTTGTCGCTGGTAAATATCAGCAGCGTGTCGTCGGCGAGTCCGGCCTTGTCGAGCGCATCCACAACGCGACCCATCATCGCATCCACTTCCATCACGTAGTCGCCGTAGAGACCGGCGCGCGATTTGCCGATGTACTCCGGCAGCGGCACCCACGGCGTGTGCGGCGAGGGCATGGCGAAGTAGAGAAAGAACGGCTGCTCGGGTTTGGCCGCGCATTTTTCCACGAGACTCACCGCCTTCTCCGTGAGGTGCGGTAAAACATTTTTAAATTCAAGATGCGGCGCCTTCAAACCTTCGCGCCAGTAGACGCCGCGCGGCTGGCTGCTGCCGGCGATTTTTTCTGTTGCCGGTTCAACGACGTGGTCATTTTCAAAAAAGAGATACGGCGGAAAATCGAGCGACGAGGGGATGCCGTAAAAATAATCGAAGCCGTGAGTGACGGGGCCGGGACGCAGCGGCTGGGAATAATCTGTTTTGCCCGGACCGGGGCCAAGCCCGAGATGCCACTTGCCCACGCCCGCGGTGTAATAACCCGCTGACTGCAGCATGGCGGCGACGGTCAGCCGGCCCGGTTCAATCAGGTTGGGATCGTATCCCTCGAGCACGCCCTGCTTGAGACGCGAACGCCAGCAGTAGCGGCCGGTGAGGATGCTGTATCGGCTGGGCGTGCAGACCGCCGACGAAGCGTGCATGTCGGTGAATCGCATGCCCTGCCGCGCGAGTGCGTTGGCATGCGGCGTGGGGATGGCCGAGTGCGAGTTGTAGGCGTCGATGTCGCCCCAGCCGAGGTCGTCACACAGGATGAAAACGATGTTGGGCTTGCGGCTGCGGCCGGTTGCCGCCAGACCGGCGCGGGTTGCCAGGGCAGCGGCACCGAGCGAGTAGCAGAACTGCCGGCGGTCGAGTGGCTTCATGTGTGATGTGTCTCCCGTATTGGCTTGCTTTCTTGTACCACTGTGCGTGTGACCCCGGCCACACAACTCTGCCGCGTCTGCATATATATTGTGGGTATGAAGGCATCTACCTTTCTAAAATATTTGTTGTTTGTGCTGGCCGGCCTGGGAGTTGTGGTCTCCATGCTGGCGTGGCGTGTGCATAACTCTCAGCCCGGCACTGCTGAACTTTGCAGCATCAACGAGCACTGGGACTGCGGCACAGTGCAGCACAGCCGCTATGCGGAATTCCTCGGCATGCCGGTGGCCGGCATCGGCGTGGCGGGATACACACTGTTTCTGGTGCTGCTGGTGTTCGACAGCAAACGTGTGCGGCAGGTATTTTTTCTGCTGGCTATCGGCGCCATGGGCTTCGCGCTCTACCTCAGTTATATTGAGGACCGCATTCTGCTGGTGTGGTGTTTGTACTGCGTCATCTCGCAGGCCACCATCACGCTGGTGCTGCTGACCAGCGGGTTACGATTATTTTTTGAGCGGGCGAAAGACTAGCTCTTCATCAAGTAAAAATTGCTGCGCGGAATTCAATTCACGCGGCCGGTCGCTACTTGCTTTTTGAGACGCTGGCCGGTTGCGGTGCGCAGGCGGTCTGCTGCTCAATCTCACAACTCATCCGTTCCATCTGGCAGGCGTGCTGGCGGTCGTGCAGTTTTGTCTCCACAAACATGGCGTAGACGCAGGAGTTTTCCATCAGCTGATGCGCGGACCGTGTCATCGGCAACGATTTTTTGTACCAGCGATTCGCGA
Source organism: uncultured Acidobacteriota bacterium (assembly GCA_903932385.1). Taxonomy (GTDB): domain Bacteria; phylum Acidobacteriota; class Terriglobia; order Terriglobales; family Acidobacteriaceae; genus CAIZGA01. The sequence goes on along the minus strand of CAIZGA010000168.1, from coordinate 1,481 downwards.
GATCAATCTGATTGGCGTTGTCGTACACGCGGGCCATCTCCCAGGTGATGGTTTCATCCTTCGGCGCGAGTGAGGTTGCACGCTTCAGGTACGCGATGGCGTCGTCATTTTTTCCCAGTGCGGAGGCGAACATTCCCATGTCGCCCAGCACCTGCGCCTGGTTGGGATAATGCCGGTCCATCACCCTGGTGAAATCGAGCCCGGTGGAATATTGCCGCGCATCCATCAACTCTTCTGATATCCGCAGCCACGACTGCAGCGCGTCACTGCCCTTGTAGATGTTGCTGCTCTCTTCCAGCGCCTGCGGCATCATGGCGAAGTTGCCGGTCTTCTGCAGCGTATGCAGCCGCGCCATGTGGACGCTGATGTCCTGCGGTGCCATGCGCAAGGCAACATTCAAATGCATCAGCGCATCCTGCAGATTGTTGCCGGCGCAGATATCGGCCTCGGCCAGACATTTCTGCGCGCCCACGCGGCCGCTGGTATCCACCGAGTAGACATAGGCCGTGCAGAGATTGCGGGCGTCTTCACAACGCTTGGCGGCGATGAGTTTCGGCCAGTCGGCCAGCGTCTGGTCCAGGCGCGGAGGGATGTCACTCGGGGATGCGGCGGGCGTGTCACTTTGCCCAAGCGCCGGCAGTGCCGCCAGCAGCAGCGCGCATTGCATCCAGCGATGAAAAAATTTCCGCATTGCCCTCATTGAATCATGCCGCGCATTGCGAATCTATAAAAACAATCTCGGCCACGTGTTGCCACCAGCAATCGTGACGCAGATTCTTTTGTGCGCGCAGACGGAATCAGTCATAGACTGGTTGCATGATTTGGCGTCTGCTAGCGCAATTGTCTGATTTGATGCCGTACCTTGTCCGCCTGGTTCCCATGCTGGAGCGCTTCGGCATTGCCGGGGTGCAGCAGGTGGAGCTGACCGGCATTGAAAAAGGTGTGGGCGAACTGAAAGACAGCCACCACTCCCTGCTGACCCAGCTGCAGGACCACAACGTCCGGCTGGCGGCCATTGAGGGCAAGCTGGAACAGATGCAGATGCAGAGCTCGCGGCTGGAGGAACAGCTGGGCAGCCTTGCCGAGGCCATCCAAAGCTCCCAACGGAGGCTGGCCCTGTTGCTGGGGCTGACTATTCTTCTGCTGCTGGCCGGGTTGGGCGTGACGGCATTCCTACTTTTCTTCCACCGATAAGATGCTGATAATAAACGGATAAATCAAATCAGGCGGTAAATATTTTCCATCCTGCTGGAAATATTTGAAGCGATACCAATAAGCCCAAAAACTGCCGTGTGAAGTTTTTCAAATGCTGTCTTGCCAGTCGTTGATGAATGGGCATAGGATGCAACTCGCGTTGGTGCAGTTTTCTCATTTCCAGAAAACGTGCCAAACGACTGAATCGGAAAATCCCTTTGGGTCGTAAACCGGGCTGGGCGCAACCCCACCCGCATTCAACCGGCGTGAGCACGGCCGGATTTTTG
>CAIZGA010000167.1 GCA_903932385.1 uncultured Acidobacteriota bacterium | reverse complement strand
GCTGGAAATTGCGCGGGCGCATCTGGCTTCGAGCATAGGGCTGACGTCGCCGCAGTACAACATCACGATGGTGATTGCGAATTTGCAGGGGGCTGCGGGCATCCGCGTGAGTGATGTGGCGATGCGGCTGCACGTGAGCACGGCGTTTGTGACCAGCGAAGCCGGCAAGCTGGAGCAGATGGGGCTGGTGAAGAAGCGACCGAATCCCAGCGACGGACGCGGAGTGCTGCTGCGCCTGACGGCGAAGGGCGAAGCGACGGTGCGGCAGGTGAGCCCGTTGCGCCAGCGCATGAACGACCGCTTGTTTGCCAGTATGAGCGAGAAGAGCTTCCGCAATCTTGCCGGGACGCTTTCGCAATTGCTGGATGATTTTTCCGATACCATTCGTATGCTGGAGCATGGCATAGTGGATGGGCAGCGTTCGGCCTAGATAGTTTGCACGTGCACACAAAATCCCACACCGCAGCGAGGACCCATGAACCTACGCATGCTGTACACGTATGCCTTTATCACCGCGATTGCCTTCACCGGCTTTACCACGCAGCGCATGGACGCACAAAGCGCCAACAGCAGTGCTGCCGCGAAGAGCAGCGATGTGATTCCGCCGGGCTCGCCTGATTATGACCTGCTGCTGAAGGGCGGGCACGTCATCGACGCGAAAAACAATATTGATGCGGTGATGGATGTCGCCATCAAGAACGGGAAAATTGCCGCGGTGGCGAATGATATTCGCGCCGACTACGCATTGAAGACGGTGGACGTGAAGGGCATGTACGTTACGCCGGGATTGATTGACATCCACACGCATGTGTATGCGGGCACGGGCGAACGCGGATCGTATGCGGGAGATTTGAGCGTGTATCCCGATGGCTTTACGTTTCGCACTGGTGTGACCACGATTGTGGATGCGGGATCTTCGGGCTGGCGGAATTTTCCTGACTTCAAGGACCGCATCATTGACCGGTCGCAGACGCGCGTATTGGCGATGCTGAATATTGTGGGTTCGGGAATGCGCGGCGGAAAATTCGAGAACAACACCGCAGATATGCAGGCGGAGCCGACCGCGGCGATGGCGATGAAATATCCGGGTGTGATTGTGGGCATCAAGTCGGCGCATTTCACCGGGCCGGAATGGACCCCGTACGAGCAGGCGGTGAAGGCGGGCAACATTGCACACATACCGGTGATGATTGATTTTGGCGCGCGGCGCATTGAGCGGCCGCTGTATGACCTGCTGGCGAAGGTGCTGCGGCCGGGAGATATCTACACACATGCATTTTCCGGAGAGCGTGGCGAGCAGGACTTTGCAACCGGCGGGCCGAGCAAGGCGATGCTGGTGGGTCGGCAGCGCGGCATTTATTTTGATGTGGGACATGGACAGGCGAGCTTTGCGTGGTTCACGGCGATACCGCTGTACCAGGCCGGCTTCCATCCTGATTCGATCTCGACGGACCTGCATATCGACAGCATGAATGCGGGCATGAAAGACATGCTCAACGTGGGCGACAAGTATCTTGCCATCGGCATGCCGCTGCAGGAAGTGGTGCGCGACATGACGTGGAACCCGGCGAAGGAAATTCTGCAGACGCAGCTGGGAAATCTTTCGGTGGGAGCGATTGCGGATGTGGCTGTAATCAGCATGGCGCATGGCGATTTTGGATTTGACGATGCGTACAGCACCAGCCTGCACGGCAATCAGAAGATGGTCTGTGAGTTGACGGTGAAGGGCGGCAAGGTTGTTTATGACCTGAATGCAATCACGGGTGACCCGTGGAATGTGCCGCCGGGCCGCTCGACGCGCGAGGCGGCGCGCTGGAGCAAATTGCGCGAGCGCAGCTTTGGCGCATCGCACTGGAAGCCGCTGCCGGGGCAGCCGCTCATCAAGGACTGGACGCCGTATCCGTGGACGGGCGTGGATGAAGACAAAGTGAACCAGCCGGCGAAGTAAGCCGAGCTAGTAGGCGTGGAGAAGTTCGACGGCGACGCCGCCGTGTGTGTCCGTGT
>CAIZGA010000166.1 GCA_903932385.1 uncultured Acidobacteriota bacterium | reverse complement strand
GGTTAGCGCGACGTGCGCATTGATTGGCACATCGAGTTCTGCGGTGAAACCATTGTCTTCCGCAACACCGGTACCCTCTAGCGTCTTGGTGGTTGTGGTTTTGCCTTTTACCTTTTTCGTCACCGTACCGTAGACGTTCTGGTTGCCGAGAGGCATATCTTCATACGCTTCTAAGTCGAGGCTAAGGTTGAGAGGAAGGCTGATGGAGCTTCCGGCCTGAAAGTTGGCCAGCGGACCGACGGCAGTGTAGGACTTCTTGGCAGATTTCTTAACGAGGCTAGAAGAGTCGCCTTCGCCAAACTCAATATCGGGCGTGAAGATGCCGATGGAGTAGTCATTGTGGTTGGTGAAGTTGTAGGTCACTTGACCGGCGCTCAAGCCAAAGGCCTGGTCGCCGGTAGGGACGCCCATGGTGCCGCTGACATTTTCTGAAAAACCCTTGATGTTGCTGAAGAAATTGCCGCCAAGACTGGTATCTCCCAATAGGTTGCGACCTGCAGTCAGTACCGTGGTCGCACTACCGGGGCTAATGGGAATATACGCATTTGTGTAATTCACCCATGGAGTGCTGGCATCCAGAATTACGTGGCGATTGATAATGTACGCGAGAGCTGGGCTTGTGGTTGTGCCCCAGCCGATGACAGCGCTGTGTTGCGAGGTCATGTTAATCGAGAAATTGAAGCCCTTGACCATGGGCGGCGGCTGTACAGGCTGACCCATGGGCGCAGTGATTCCGGGGGCTACGGCAACTGCCGGTGCAGGCGCGGCTGCGGGGCCGGCCGCCTCTGCAGGTGGAGTTGCAGCCGGGGCCGCGTTGGGGTTTTGTGCGAAGCTGCTATTTATGAATCCAATCAGGCAGAAAATGAATCCAAAAAAGTGCAAGCTACTGCGAAGCGAGATGCGCAGTTTCATTCGAACGTACTCCTAAAGGGATGTAGATATCGTAGCTTGTGGCAAAAGATGCGGCAAGCGTTGTGATTCATATCACCGTCGAATAAATTGGGCAGCGTGTTAACTTGGGATTATCATCGTAGCCAAGGGAGCAAGATAGTCAATGCCAGTAGAAGCCGGAGATCCAACAGAAGCGTCAGTGCAGACAGGCCACGCTTCAGAATATTCGCGGAAGAACCCATTTCCCGCTACGGTAGTGCAAAACAGCGTGATGACCGGGCCGCAATCTGAAAAAGAAACGCGGCATATTGAACTATCGCTTATGGGTTCAGGCATACAGTATCTTCCGGGAGATTCAGCCGGCATACAGCCCGACAATCCACCGCAGGCTGTGGATGCAGTGTTGCAGGGGCTGGGGTTGACCGGCGATGAAAACGTTACCGACTTCTATGGCGGCTCGCTGACTTCGCGCGCGGCGCTGACCACTTGGCTGATGATTGGCAAACTGGCAACATCCACCGTGCGAGGCTGGGCCAAATTTACCGGCAATGCAGAACTGAACACGCTGGTGCTGCCGGATAACAAAAAGGGATTTGAAGATTATCTCTGGGGCAGAGAATTCATTGACCTGCTGATGGAGTATCCGGCCAAGCTGGAAGATCCGCAGCTCATCTTCAAGCTGTTGCCGCGTTTGGCGCCGCGTCTCTATTCGATTTCCTCCAGCCAGTGTTTACATCCTGAAGCTGTGGATCTCTCAGTTCGCGTTGTGACGTATGAAAGCCTCGGGCGTACGCGATTCGGCGTTTGCTCCGGCGGGCTGGCGATGCGCGTTGCGGTGGGCAGCAAGCTGCCAATCTTCATCCACTCCAACCAACTCTTTCGTCTACCAACGGATCTGGATGCGCCTGTAATTATGGTGGGACCGGGAACCGGTGTGGCCCCCTTCCGCGCTTATCTGGAACACAAACAGGCGGGGCAGGGTCGTTGGCCCATGTGGCTCTTCTTTGGCGAGCAGCGTGAGTCGCAGGACTTTCTATACAAAGATGAAATGAATGCGTGGCTGAAGAGTGGCGTGCTGCAGCGGCTGGACACGGCTTTCTCCCGAGACCAGAAGGAAAAAATCTACGTGCAGCAGAGGATTCGCGAGCAGTCTGCCGAGTTATGGCAGTGGCTGGATCGCGGCGCATATTTTTATGTGTGTGGAGATTCGCAGCGCATGGCACCGGATGTGGAAGCAGCGCTGCTGGATGCAATTGCAACGCACAGCGGCAAGGGTGCTGAGTTTGCCACGCAGTATCTTGCGGAGATGAAGAAGCAGAAGCGTTATCTGCGAGATGTGTACTGAGGCAGAGCAGTGAGTTCGTCGGCGGGATGCAGAAGCGGGCGATAGAGACTGGCAGTAGCTTTCAGTAAATCAGTCGTGCAAGCACTTTGAATATTAGACAACAACTGCTGTGGCAGATCCGCCGCCGCCGAAGGGTGGCTGCATCTGGTTGATGTCGGTGATGCTGATCAGGAATGCGATGATGGCAACACCGATAGAGCCAATGGTGTATATCACGCGAGCATTGCGCATGAAGAGTAGTGCCAGGCGGGCTCTCTGAATTTTTCCATCCATGTAAGACATTGCGGCCTCCGTACTGTATGTCCTTGTGTTCTATTTCGGGACATGTTCAGTATCGGAGGCCGAAGTACATAACGCTATGCCCCGCGAGTGTAGGGCAACTAACACTCATGGGCCATGCGTATCAGGCTTCAAACACGCCAGTTGTCAGCGCGCCAGTTGTTGATTTTCTCTTTGATCTGCTTGCGGCTGAGGCCTTCACGCGCAGCCAGAGCAGCCAGCGATGGCAGTTCTTCATCCGGAGCAAATCGCAGCCCGACCAACTGATCAATGTTCAGTTTGCTGACCACATCCTCTGAAACTCCCAGGCCGCGCAGACGCAGTTGCTCTTCCAGGCGAATGACGCGGTCCTGCACCTTGAGCGGGTAGGTGCGAAGTTTGATGAAGATGACCAGCAGACCGAAGGCCATGATAATCAGCCAGCCGTTTTGAAAGTGGCCGCGTGGCGTAGCGTCCATATGTTGCACGTAGAAAACGATGGAGTAGACGAAGTTGATGAACAGGATGAAGAAAAGCACCCAGTGGTACCAGAAATCGTAGCGTCCGTGGTTTTGAAAGCTTTGTGGCTTTGCAGGCATAATCTTTCTCCTAATGCTGGATTGTATAAGTTCGATATCAGCAGTGCGTCAATTTTGAGCACTATCAACCGAGACAGATTTCAGAGTGCTAGCCTCTTTCGCGGAATCCTCGGCTGTGACAATGTATAGCCGCACATGAGCAACGGCAAAACCTGAGTCCAGATCCACCCGCACCCAATATTCTTTACCCGCATCCATCTGCATACCGTAAATTGGCCGGTCTGATTTGAATCGGCTGTCTGTTGCATTCAGATTGTGTTTGCCAGGCGCGAGTTCCAGGCGCATTACTTCGCCATTGTCTAATCTGCCCACCTGTCGACCGTCAACTTCAACAAATAGTTTTGACCCGGCGCCTGTCAGGTGATGCAACCGATAAATATGCAGCACTGCCGCCCCGGAAGTCGTCTCTGTTCCTGCAGGTGCAACTGCTGGTGTTGTCGGAGTGGTTGGAGATGGCGTCGGCGTAGGCGCGGGAGTTGGTTTACTGGTGTAGTTGGAGCGATGCTGCGTCGGCTTGGGTGTTGGTGGGGCATTCGTATTCGGCCCGGGAATGATGTCTTTACCGCTGGCCACAAAACCCCAACGCGCCACCACCATATTTCCTAATTCGGCGGGTTTGCGATAGATAGCACCCTTGGTGGTTGTATTGGTGACCGCATCCTCAGTGACTACTCCAAAGCTCTCGCCGGACAGCATGCCTGTATAGAAGAATAATGCGCAGGTGCCGCTCGAACAGACTGCGCCTGCTTTGCGCACAGAACTTTTCTCCAGGGTGATGGTACGGTCCGTGCCATGATAGACGGCCTTGTCAGGATAAATCGTAATGTGTCCCCAGGCTGTACCGC